>JAFYRH010000302.1 GCA_017559555.1 Clostridia bacterium | reverse complement strand
TGGCTTTTACACTGATTGCATCAATAGAAAGTGCCAAAGTTGCGGCAATATTTTCACGCATCTCTTGAATGTAAGGAGAGAGACGCGGTGCCTGTGCTACCACGGTCGCATCAATGTTGCCAATCTGCCATCCTTTTTCGCGTATCAGTTCCGCTGTTTTCAAAAGGAGCAGTCGGCTATCAATGCCGGCATACTGCGCGTCGTTATCGGGAAAATGTTTTCCAATGTCACCAAGAGCCAGGGCGCCGAGTAGGGCATCGCAAATAGCGTGCAGGAGCACGTCTGCATCCGAGTGTCCCAACAAGCCTTTTTCATAGGGGACGGTAACACCGCCCAGAATGAGGCTTCTTTCGGGAACCAATCGATGCACGTCATAGCCGTGACCTATGCGAAAATTACACATTACAGCTGTTGCTTATTGCGGTTGCGGTAGTTGATAACTGCTTCTGCAAGGGGAATATCTTCAACAGTTGTAATTTTGATATTGCCAATGCCGCATTCAATCAAGTGCACGCGGTAACCGAGTTTTTCTACAAGAGTAGCGTCATCGGTAGCAGAGGTATTCTCATCCTCTGCCTTGAGCATAGCAGCTTTGTAAAGTGCGGAATGGAACACTTGAGGAGTTTGCATTTCCCAAAGATTTTCGCGAGCAACAGTTTCGGTTGTGTTATGCAAAACGGTAGCGCGCTTAACGGTATCGGTTACTTGGTGTGCGGCGCAAGCAGCCATTTGGCGGTAAGCGCTCAAGCAAACCTTAGTGATTTGTGTGGGCGTTGTTAGGCAACGTGCACCGTCTGCAATTGCAATATATTTCACCTTATCGCTCAACTTTTCAACACCGTTCTTTGCAGATTCTTGACGGGTTTCGCCACCGTTTGCATAGTGCGTGAGTTTGGTGATGCCATAGCGTTGCTTAATGGCTTGAATCTTACCAAAATCTTCAGGCTTTGCAACTACAACGATTTCACGAATGAGGGGGCACTTTTGATATGCAATTAAAGTATGCCCCAAAACAGGAATACCGTTGATGCGGTAAAACAGTTTATTAACAGTTCCCATACGTTTAGAATCTCCTGCCGCGAGAATAACAGCAGCGGTGATGGAGTCGGGAAGATAGGTATGTACAGTTTCTACAATGTGTTGCAACTTACTCATAGAGAAGTTCCGTCCTTTCAAATCAAATTACAATATTGAAAAGAATCAAGCGTTTGATTCAGAGACTTCGATTTGGGTGATCATATCTACGCGACGTTGATGCTTACCGCCTTCAAATTCGGCATCGACAAATGCATCCACAAGATCAAGTGCCAATCCCATACCGACTACGCGTTCGCCAAAGCAAAGAACGTTGGCGTTGTTGTGTACGCGGGTCAGGCGTGCGCTAAAGGTGTCGGAGCAAGCGGCAGCGCGAATACCGCGGTGCTTGTTTGCAGCCATGGACATGCCAATGCCGGTACCGCAAATGAGAATGCCGAGTTCGGTCGTGCCGTTTTGAATATTTTTGCAAAGCTCGTGAGCAATTTGGGGATAGTCACAACTGTCGGTTGAATGAGTGCCAACGTCGAGCACTTCAAAGCCGCGCTCTTCGAGGTGAGCGATTACAATGTTCTTGAGCCCAAAACCTGCGTGGTCACATCCCACGGTAATTTTTTTGTTGTTCATGTTCGTTACCTCGTTTCTATATTCCCGTATCTACGCCTAAACGCTCTGCACGTTCGCGCTCGGCTTGGGAAAGGCGAAGATAAATGGGGGAGAGAGTAATATCAGTGCAAAGTTCGCCCGATGAATGCATTCTTTTTGCCACTTGAGCCACAGAGTAGGCACTTTGATGACGATAACGCTCCGATGTTGGAATTACCGAATGTGTCAGGAGCGGCAGGGTGATATCATATCCGTCTCCGCACAGGCGGACAGGCTCCTCGAAAGCAGAAAGTCTCTCATCGAGTTCTGTAATCGCAATCGCGGAATCGGGCATCAATCGCTCGAGTACGCCATTTTGGGCGCGAAAGAGAGCAGTATAAACTTGTTGACGTCTTGCGTTCATTACGGGGCAAATAAGACCGTCGTAATCGCAAAGATTGTAGGCAAGTGCTTCCAAGGTGGAAACGCCTGCACAGGGAACATTTTTGCCGAACGCCAAGCCCTTTAGGGTTGCCGCACCAATGCGAACGCCCGTAAAGGAGCCGGGGCCGACTGCGGCTGCGAATAAATCAATATCCGAGGGAGTCAGCTCAAATTTGTTGAGCAAAAACTCAATCATTGGTAAAATGGTTTGGCTATGTGTGTTTCCGTTATTGAGTGTTAATTCTCCCAAAAGATGCTCGTCCTCACAAAGAGCGACAGAGGCAACCTTTGCGGTGCTGTCAAGTGCTAAAATTTTCATTATGCACCCTCCTTGCAAAAACAAATGGTGATGCGACGGTGCTCAACGTTAATAGCATCGTCCTTTTCAATGGTTACGCGCACACAATCTTCGGGAATAAATTCAAGAATGTTTTCGCTCCATTCCGTCAGACAAAATCCGTCGCGCATCAAATAGTCATCAAATCCGATAGAAAGCAGATCATCCTCGCTCTCAATGCGGTACATATCAAAATGAAAAAGAGAGAGGGGACGTGCGCGATATTCGTTAACCAAAGAGAACGTAGGAGAACGCACGGCGGAACCGGGGGTGACGACTGAAGCGAATCCGCGCACAAACGCAGTTTTGCCAACTCCCAAGTCGCCAAAAAGCGCAACAAAGCGGGGAAGAGATGCATCCTGCAAAAGCAGACCTGCAAGCTCCGCACCGCATTGCTCGGTCTCTGCCGCGCAGGTGGTATAAACTATGCTTGTGTTTTTCATATTCAATCCTCGGTTTGTGTGCGTATAGACATAACTCTTCGATTATATTATAACACGTCGCCTCTCTTTTGTAAAGAGGTTTATATTAAATTCTTTCCTATATTTAATTACTTTTTCTCGTTTTTCTTCGCATCTCTCATATCGGGAAGGCTTTGGCGAGAACCGTCGGGATATTGAATAACGGTGTTCTCCAAAATCCCCGTAAAGCTTGCGCGAAATTCGGCAATATATTCGGCGCGCAGGGCTTTTTGCTCCGCGATTTCCTCTTCGGTAAGACCTACTTCTTTAGACTTTTTAGCCAACTCGTTGATACGAGCAATTTTTTCTTTTTCCATATCAATCTCCAACTCTTTATATCAAATCATAAAAATCGTTCCGGTGTCACACAAAGGATTTTGGAACAGATTTATAACTTCAAACTTGTGTTTTTTGCAAAAATCTTTCATTTTTGGGGCATCCGGATGCGTTGAAACGTCACCGCAGAAAAACACGGTGCTTGTATCAGCGCGCGGAGCAAAGCTTGCGCATCCACCAATAAAGCCGTGGCCATATCCGGGGAGGGAAATATGCCCCTCTTGAATTTGCAAAACATCAATGCCACGCTCTTTTGCACATTTTGCCACGGTTGGGTCTGCGGTAATGATAGCTTGCTCGCCAAGCGGCAATGAAGCACATTTTGTGTAGCCTTGATTGACGTGGCAAACTTCCAACCCTAAATTGAGAAGCTCATCAGCAACCGTTTTGGTGTTGCAAATAAGATATCTTCCAATTGGCAACGCATTCAATAGAACATCTTTCGGATATGCATTTTCGTATTCTTTTTCGATATGTCGAATAGGGGCACCGTATGCCAAGGATATTTTATCCAATTCGCGTGTAGCAATCTTATAATAACTTTTTGTACAAAAGATTGCATCAGAGGCGAAGAAGAGAAGCATATCGGGGTGAGA
>JAFYRH010000301.1 GCA_017559555.1 Clostridia bacterium | reverse complement strand
TATGCTTCGGGCTGGTAGTAGTCGTAGTAGGAAACGAAATATTCAACGGCAGCATCGGGAAAGAACTCACGCATTTCAGAGCAGACCTGCGCCGCCAAGGTTTTGTTGGGTTCCAAAATAAGTGTTGGGCGGTTGGTACGCGCAATGACGTTTGCCATGGTAAAAGTCTTGCCCGAGCCGGTAACACCAAGCAAGGTTTGCATCCTCTCACCGCGCAAAATGCCTTCGGTCAAGCTCTCAATCGCCTGCGGCTGGTCGCCCGTTGGGGAATATTCACTTTTGAGCACGAAGGGTTTTGCGTTCATACGTCCTCCTAAAATTCGTTATGTAAGTCACCTTTTGGAGATTTTTGACTGTTCTTTCAATTGCTGTATCAATTTTCGCCTCTGTCCGCATTTACTGTGCACGATAGACCAACCGATACAAATTGCGACAGAATAAATCAACAAGTTGATAAATGTATCGCTTAAGGCTTCCCATGGGGCTATCCCTTTCCACAATTTGAGAAAGAATGATACTATTCCCGATGCGAGAAAAGCAACAAGGCAAATCCACGCTCCGCGCAGATGATATTTGCGGTCTTCGCTGTTAAAAATTCCAAACAACCTCTGCCACCAACGCATCTTCTCAAACCTCTCGCAAAGCGCATCCAAATCGCTCCCATCGGTTTGAGAAATGCCATCCGCGTAACAAGAAACCTCAATGGAATCGGCATTGGTCTTGTAATCGAATTAAGAAATTTGAGCAACTAAAGTGAATTTGTATCCATCTTTCTCAAAGCCATATACCCAATGGTAGTGTTGCCAATTCATAACGCCTTCCTCAACAAGCTCATCATTCACAATCAGCTTAAATTTCACACGTGGTGAAAAGGAGCCTTCCCAATCACTCCAAGAAAGGCCGATAAAATATTCTTTTCCATCTCTCTCGATATCGAATTTCTTGCCGTTCATTTTCTAACCTCGCAATCTTACTCAAGAAGTTTTCCTTTCGGTCAAAATTTTCTCGTACCCTACAGTATACCACATTTTTTGCGACAAGTAAAGGGCTTTTTTTATTTTCCTTCGCCACTTTTTGCAGTTGTTTGGTTGCAATGCCTAAAACAGATGGCTTTTTGGCGAAAAAAGCAAAAAAAATCGAGAAATTTGTGCAACTTTTTTTTGAAAAACTATGGAAATTTTGAAAAGTTTGTGTTATAATAAGATGAAATAGTGAAAAGTATCGTTTGAACCCCACCTGAAAGGATTTTAGAATGCCCGGATATATCGAAAATACCGAACCCGTTACGCTACCCGTCATCGCCCTGCGAGGCACGGTAGCTTTCCCCAAAATGACAATCAATTTTGAGGCAGGCGACGAGAGCGCCGCAACCGCCGCAAAAGCTGCCGCGGCAAGCACCTCTTTTCTCTTCCTGACCTCTTACAACGAATATCTCGAGGGGGACGAGAAACCTGAATTCCCCTACTATCGCTTTGGCACCGTTGTTCGTATCAAACAAATGATTCGCACTCCCGAAGGACAAACCCGTATCATTGCCGAAGGACTTGTCAGAGCCGCCGTTCAATCTTATCGCACCATTCTCGGTTACACCGAGGCAGACCTCGTTTGCACACACGTAACCATCTCCCCCGATGCCGCCGCTCGTGGCACAGCCGCTTTGCGTGAACTTCGCCGCGCGGCAGAAAAAAACATGCGTATGCTCCCTGCAGAATCGAGCGATCTTCTGAACACCGTTCGCACCTTCAAAGACCCCGGCGCGCTTGCCGATTTTATTGCGGCACACATTCTTGTTCGCCCCGCTGACAAGCAGGCGGTTCTCGAATGCATTGATCCCTTTGCGCGTGCCGAAGTCGTTTTGGGCATTCTTGCCGAAGAGGTGGTTGTGATGGAAGAAGAGTCGCTCATACGCAAACGCGTGAGCGCGCGTATGAACCGCCACCAAAAAGAATATTACCTGCGCGAGCAGATCAAAGTCATTCAAGAAGAACTCGGCGAGGGCGACGACGTTGCGGAATTTGCCGAAAAGATTCAAAGCCTTTCCCTCCCCCGTGAGGTTGAGGCAAAGCTGACCAAAGAAAACGACCGACTTGCCAAAACACCTTTCGGTTCTGCCGAAGCAACCGTTCTGGCAAATTACCTTGACACCTGCCTCTCCATTCCGTGGAACGCAACCACCAAGGACCGCCTTAGCTTTAGCGCTGTGCAAAAGGTTCTTGATGCCGACCACAACGGTTTGGAAGAAGTCAAAGAGCGCATTGTTGAATACATTGCCGCAAAGCAGCTCAACCCCGAGCTCAACAACCAAATCCTCTGCCTTGTCGGCCCTCCCGGTGTTGGTAAAACATCGATCGCTGCTTCTATCGCGCGTGCGATGAACCGCAAGTACGTGCGCATATCACTCGGAGGCGTACGCGATGAAGCCGATATTCGCGGTCACCGCAAAACCTACATTGGCGCAATGCCCGGTCGCATCATTACTGCGCTGATCCAAGCCGAGGTTAAGAACCCCTTGATTCTGCTAGACGAGATTGACAAGCTCACCCGTGACTCTCACGGTGACCCCACCTCTGCTCTTCTCGAGGTTCTTGACGGTGAGCAAAACAAAAACTTCCGCGACCACTTTGTAGAGCTCCCCTTCGATCTTTCCGATTGCGTCTTTATTGCAACAGCAAACGATCTCGGTAGCATTCCAAAGCCCTTGATCGACCGTATGGAGATCATCGAGCTCTCCACCTACACCAAGCGCGAAAAGCTCGCGATTGCAAAAGACCATCTCATTCCCAAGCAACTGAAGCGTCACGGAATGACCAAGAAGATGCTCAAAATTGCGGATGACGCGCTAGTAGAAATCATCGACTACTACACACGTGAAGCCGGCGTTCGTAATTTGGAACGTACCATTGCAACCCTTTGCCGCAAGGCAGGCAAAAAAATGCTGGAGACCGAGCTCAAGAGCATTACCGTAAAAGCGGGTGACATTAAAGCTTATCTCGGTGAGAGAAAGCTCCTGCCCGAAACCATTGATGCCGAAGATCCCGTAGGATGTGTTAACGGGCTTGCCTACACAGAGCTTGGCGGAAGCCTGCTCAAGGTTGAAGTTGCCGTTCTCGACGGAACCGGCAAAATCGAAACCACCGGCTCTCTTGGCGACGTAATGAAAGAATCGGCACAAATTGCCGTCAGCTACGTTCGCTCGGTTGCAAAGGAATTCGGCATTCCCACCGACTTCTACAAAACCAAAGATATTCACATCCACTTCCCCGAGGGTGCAATCCCGAAGGACGGCCCTTCTGCAGGCGTTACAATGGTAACCGCTCTGATCAGTGCTCTTACGGGCAGAGCCGTTCGCCGTGACGTTGCCATGACAGGTGAGATCAGCCTGCGCGGCAACGTGCTCGCAATCGGCGGTCTTAAAGAAAAGACCATGGCCGCTTACAGCGCAGGTGTTAAGACCGTGCTCATTCCCGAGGAGAACATGCGAGACCTCGCAAAGATCGACTCGATGGCACGCGACAATTTGCACTTTATTCCCTGCCGCAAGGCAGCTGACGTATTGCAGACAGCGCTCCTGCCTGCCAAAAAGACCGCTCCCATCGAAATGGAAAACTCCACCGATGCAGTTGCGGCTTCCGCATTCATTCCAACCGTTAACACACAACCTCAGGTTCGTCTGTAATTCAGTTTCGAGAAAGGAGACATATCATGGCACTCAACCTCAACAAAACCGAGCTTCGCATCAGCGCAGGTCTGCCCAAGCAATTCCCCCGTGATGCAATGGTACAAATTGCTTTTTCGGGTCGCTCGAACGTTGGCAAAAGCTCGTTGATCAATTCTCTGCTCGGTCGCAAGTCTTTGGCGCGTGTCAGCTCCTCTCCCGGAAAAACGATCACCATCAACTTTTACGACGTTGACAAGACCCTCTTTCTTGTTGACCTGCCCGGCTACGGTTTTGCAAAAAGAGCTCCTGCCGATAAGGCACAATGGTCGGCGCTGACAGACGGTTATTTTACGCAAAACCCCAACATTGATTTGCTCAAGCTCGTCATCCAATTGGTGGATAGCCGCATCGGCCCCACCGCAGATGACGAAATGATGCTCTCCTTCTTGCGTGAAGCAGATATCCCCTTTTTGGTAGTTGCCACAAAGTCGGATAAACTCAATGCTACCGAGCGCAGAAAGTCCGAAGAAATGCTGGGGAGCCACCCCGACATCCCTGCCGACACACCCATCGTGTTCTACTCGGCACTCAAGGGTGAAGGCAGAGCCGATCTTTGGAAGCTGATTGCAGACTACACTGGCTTGAAACTGTAATCTACCGAAAGTGAGAACCGTTTTTCGAAATGTTATTTGATATTCTTTCCGGCGGTGATATCCGCGATATTATCATTTCGCTCGTATTCAGTATGCCCATTATTTTGCTCGCGCTTTCCCTGCACGAGACTGCTCACGGATACGTAGCGTACAAATGCGGTGACAACACCGCTTACAACCTCGGGCGTTTGACACTCAACCCCCTCAAGCACATTGATCCCGCAGGATTTTTGTGCATGCTTTTGCTCGGCTTCGGTTGGGCAAAACCCGTACCGATCAACACACGCAACTTCCGCAACTCCAAGCGTGGTATGGCGCTCTCCGCCTTGGCCGGTCCCCTCGCAAATGCAATTTTGGGATTGATCAGCGCAGCTTTGCTTGGTTTTACCATGGCGCTTTATTATCACCTTGCTTTCTCGGGTGCTTCCGACTTCATTTTGACCTGCATCTCCTACACAACCATTCTGTTTGAACTCTCAGCAATTTACAATCTTTTGTTCATGGCGTTCAATCTCATTCCGATTCCGCCTTTTGATGGTTCTCGCATCGCACTTGTGTTCCTGCCCCCCAAGGCATACTTTGGAATTATGCGATATGAAAGACAGATTATGATTGGTTTGCTCGTCACCTTGATGTTACTCTCCCGTTTGGGCTTCTCGCCCTTCTCTTGGATTGCCTACAACTTGACCGATCTTGTAGCAAATCCCACTTTTGAACTTTTTGGAAAGCTATTTGGCTTTTTAGCATAATTCATTACAGAAAGGATCCTACCGCACCTTATGGAAGCCACAATCACTTACCGATTGGATCAGTTCGAAGGTCCCCTTGACCTGCTTTTGATGCTGATTCAAAAGAACAAAGTGAATATTATCGATATTCCCATCGCGCTCATCTGCGACCAATACCTTGAATACCTCAAGGCGGCGCAGGATATGGATATGGAGATCGCGGGTGAATTCATCGTTATGGCGAGCGAACTGATGCTCATCAAGAGCCGCCTGCTCCTCCCCAGAGTTGAAGAAGACGAAAAGGATCCCCGTGCCGACCTTGCCGAAGCCCTTTTGCGTTATCAACAAGCAAAGCAAGCTGTGGCAAAAATGATTCCCCTTTACCAAACCTACAGCGGTCGTATGGTGAAAGATACCGACGAAATTTCGATCGACACCTCTTACGTAAGCGACCAAGAAGTTACCCAACTTTGTGCTGCTGTCCGTCGCATCATTGCGGCAAACGAATCGCGCCCGCGCGCGGAAAGACAAACCTTTGCACCTCTGGTTGCCAAGCCCATCATTCCCGTTGACGTCAAGATCGTGGGCATTCTTCACAGAATGTCTCGCAAGAGAGAAACTTCCTTGCAGGAAATTCTTCACGATGCCGTATCACTCAACGATATGATCGCCATCTTCTTGGGTATTTTGGAGCTTGTTAAGGTTCGCAAAATTTTAATCGATGAAGATCCCGATTCCTACACCGTTATTCACGGCGTTGACACGCGCTTCGTTATCAACGATGCGCCTCCTGCCGAGGGTGAGGAACAAAAAGAATACAATCCTGCCGTTCACGGAGACGAGCCGATTCCGCTTTCCTCCAAGGCAGAAATGCATCGCGAGCAACGACGCATCATTCGTGAAGCAAAGCTTGCCGAAAAGAAGCGCGTGCGCGCCGAAGAGCGTGCGCGCCGCGCAGAGGAACGCCTCCGTGCCAAGGAAGCCGCTCTCGCGGAGTCGCTTATTGAAGCCGACATCATTCCCGAGGACGATAGCGATCTTGAAGCCGAAGCAAAAATTGCACAAATGCTTGACGATCAACTCTCCGAAGATGATGAGGATATCATGGACGATATGGGTTTGGATATCAACGACATCATCAAGTCGATGGCAGAACAAGCAAAAAATCTCCCCGATGACACTCAATAAAGATTGACGATAAAATTCCCCGAAAGGATTTAGCGCAGATATTATGGAACAAAAGAAAGAAGCCGCTCCGTACCTCGAGCAGTTAACAAGCGAGCAGGATCTGAAGCAAGCCATTGAGGCTATCCTGTACGCCGCAGGCTACCCGATACGTTACGATAAGCTGGGTGAGCTTTTGGGCTTGAGCACAAAGGACGTAAAAACCTTGGTGCGCTCAATGGCAGATCATTTCGCCCTTGAGGATACTCACCACGGAATTCAACTCCTGCTCTACCCCACCACCTGTCAGCTTGCTACAAAGGAGCGTTACGCCCCCTACATCAGAGAAGCTCTCGGCATTCGCCGTGGCGGAAACCTCTCGGCATCTTCGATGGAAGTGCTTGCGGTTGTCGCCTACAACCAACCCGTAACAAGATCGTACATCGATTTGGTGCGCGGTGTGGATAGCTCCTATGCCGTCAATTCACTTCTCGACAAGGGTTTGATAGAAGCCGCCGGCCGTCTTGACGCCCCCGGTCGCCCAATGCTTTACGTCACCACCGACAAGTTCCTACGTGTATTCGGGCTCAATGCTCTGGATGAGCTCCCCGAAACCGAGGCTTTGAGTGTGGCTGCAGCACAAGCAGAAGGGTCGGAGGCAGGACAAGAGACCGAAGAGGCAGAACAACTGACGTTTGAGGTGGATGACGAGGCAATACCGAGTGAATACACCGAACCGGTTGACGGCGAAGAGGAAGACGTTGCCATTGAGGCACTTTCCGCTGCCCCGCCTCCCACGGCTGACTCCGATGACAAGGAGGAGCTGCCTTGACTGTATTGATTACCATATTTATTATACTCGGTGCGATTCTTGTTTCGGCTGTATTGATCTTTTTCTTTGGAAACGCCAAAATTCGCGTTGTTACAAAAGATCAAATACGCGTTATAGCTTCCATCTGCGGTATTTCCTTTACGATCTACCCAGATAAAAAAGCTGCTTCGAACAAGAAACCGAGAAATCTTGCACGTTGCCGAAATCCCGAAGCAGTCCTGCGACGGGAATTGAAGCGCCAGGAACGTGCAAAGGCAAAAGCCGAGCGCAAAAAAGAACGGGCGGCAAGAAAAGCGGCAAAACGTTCCGAGAAAAAAATCGGCATTCCGCAAAAGTATTGCCCTGTTCCCAATATCAAAGAAAATTTGGAAATGGTTTTGGCGTTGCTCAAAAAGTTTTATTACAAAACACGCGGCAAAATCAGAATTCGAATCAACAAATTACACATTCGCGTTTCTGCCGACGAGGCTGCACACACAGCAATCCTTTACGGCGTTGTAACACAACTTCTTCACACAATTATAACGTACGTCGAAAACAACTACGCACTTCTCGAAGGTCGAGACAAAAACCTTTCGGTGACCCCCGATTATGTTTCCACCGAATGCAGTGCCGACGTCGACATCGTCCTCTCTGCAAAAATTTGGCGCGCACTCGTTATCTTTATAGATATGGTAGATGCCTATGATGCAGAAAAGAAAATCGCTTATCGCAAAGCGGCTCTCCGCCAACGCGAACAGCGCAACAAACCTCGATTTAATTTAAAAAATATATTAACACGTATACGAAAGGATCATTCATTATGGAAAACGAATCTTCTATCAAGGAAATAATCCGGAATTCGCTGGAACAAGTGCGCACCGTTATTGATGCGGACACCATTGTTGGTAATCAGATCGTTACCTCTAGCGGTTTGGTGATTATTCCGATTTCCAAGCTCTCTATGGGTATTGCCACAGGTGGTTTGGATCTGCCCTCGAAGCTTGCAGACGAGAGCGGAAAGAAAAACTTTGGCGGTGTTGGTGGAACAGGTGTTAGCGTAGTTCCCGTTGGCTTTTTGACCATCACCCCCGAGGGCAAGGTGGATATGATCCCCATGACGTCGGAAAAGCTTACCCCCGTAGAGGTTGTTGCAGACCTTATCTACAACTCTCCCGACATCATCGGCCGTATCAAGAACGTGTTGATGAACGGTTACCAAGAATCTTCGGCAGATGTCGATATCGACGTTCAGCCTGAAATCGCTCAAGAATACGAAGAGCAACTCCTTGCCGAAGGTGACACTGATACCACGGCTATCGCTCCTATATTCGCTGATGATGCCGTTGCCGCAACCGAACAAATTCTGTATGCGGATGAGGGTGAGGCATTTGCTGAATCCAGAATGGGTCGCAAGCAAATGAAGCTCGATCTCAAGGAACAAAAGAAGAGAGACAAGGAAGCTGCAAAACTGCAAAAGAAGGCAGACAAGAGTGCTGCAATATTGGCAAAGATCCAAGCCGATATTTTGGCTCTTCAAATGGCTTTGGATGCAGCTCAAACTCCCGAAGAAAAGCAATATATCCAATCCGCTCTTACCGAGGCTCAAATCGATGCTCAACTTGAGGGTGAAAAGCAAGCTCAAATCGCGGTTGAACAACAAGCGATTGCCGATGCTTCTCCCGCTTATGCTTCCACTCAATACGATTCCTCTTCTATCATTGTTGGCGGTAAGAAGAACAAGCGCATTGCCGCTATGACTCCCGAAGAAAGAGAAGCTCAAATCCAAGCGGAGATCATGGCATTCAACGCTGCCCTTCTCGCTGCAAGCACTCCTGCGGAAAAGCAAGCTATTATTGAAGCTGAAAAGCAAGTTCTGGCTGCTTACTCCACAGCTCCTGCTGTTGCCGACTCGGAAATCGTTGAATTCAACTCGGCTATGCAAGCTGCAAAGACACCCGCAGAAAAGCAAGCTGTTATCGAAGCAGAAAAGCAAGCTATGCTGGAGCCCGCTCGCGCTACCGTTAAAACCGAGGAGCAAATGCAATTTGAGTCGGATATGAACACTCTCGACTCCGCTTTGAAGACCGCTAAGTCTGAGGACGAAAAGAAGGCAATTCTCGACGTTCAAAAGCAAACTATCATCAAAGCAAAGAAGCAACGCATGGCAAAGGCTACTACCCCCGAGGATATCGAGTCCGAAATCCTTGCATTCAACACTGCCCTTGCGTTAGCTGAAACGCCTAAGCAAAAGCACGCTGTTATTCAAGCAGAAAAGAAGTCTATGCTGAAGGCAAGCAAGCAGGCTCCCGTTCTCACCGAAGAACAAACTCAATTCAAGGCCGAAATGAACGCTTTGGGCAACGAGCTCAAGAGTGCTAAGACCGAGGAACAAAAGCAAGCTGTCATCGAGGCAGAAAAGCAAGTTATTATCAAGGCAAAGAAGCAACGCGCCGCAAAGAAAGTCGGCTCCGATGTTATCGAGTCCGAAATTGCTACCTTCAATGCCGCTTACAATGCAGCTAAGACTCCTCAGGCAAAATATGCTCTAATCCGTTCCGAAAAGCAAGCTATGGTTGGTCCCGCACCCGAGCAATCGATTGCAAGAACCAGAGAACAAGATCAATTCGAAGCTGAAATGAACGTTCTTGACTCTGCCCTGACCACCGCTGTAACGCCCGAAGAACAACAAAATATTATCGAACAACAAAAGCAAACCATTATCAAGGCAAAGAAGCAAGGTGTTTCCAGCTCCTCCAAGCTTGATGCAACCGCTGCCGAAATCGCTGCATTCAATGCTGCCCTTGCCGCCGCTAAAACTCCCGAACAAAAACAGGCTGTTATCGTTGCCGAAAAGCAGGCTATGACCCAAAAGGTTGCAGCAAGCAAATCCACTAAGGTTGCTAAAACTGCTGAACAGGCTAAATTCGAGAGCGATATGAAGAAGCTCGATACTGCTTACGCTGCTGCAAAGACCCCCGAGCAAAAGAAAGCAGTTACCGAAAAGCAAAAGCAAACCATTGTAAAGGCAAAGAAACAAGGCGTTTCCCGCAATGATGCTCGCAATGATGCCCTCTTGGCAGAAATCGAAGCATTCAATGCTGCTCTTGCCGCTGCTAAAACTCCCGAGCAAAAGCAGGC
>JAFYRH010000300.1 GCA_017559555.1 Clostridia bacterium | reverse complement strand
TTCGCTCAGAATGACATACAGATTTTTTATTCGTTTGTATGTGTTAGAAGTAGGGGGAGTAAGCTTCTTTGGCGAACGATGTTGGAATAAAAGGAACTTTCTTTTTGCGAAAGGTTGCGCTTATCTTGACACGTACTGCGGTTTATGTTATAATAAATACAGAAAGTTATTATCAAAGGAGAATTGGTATGATCATCGAGCAAAACAAAAAGCAAACGTTTAGGAACGCTGTGATTACGCTGTTTGCAACGGTACTTTTTGGGGTCTTTTTGATTATTGATTTTCGTGCGTTGCCGCACAAGCCTTCTCTCTTGATTGACAGTGCAGTTCTTTTTTGGGGGTTCAGGGTACTTTGCGCCGCGAGCATGGTAGTTACCTTGGCTTGCACCGTATACTTTGTTAAGCAGCTCTTTTCCAAAGAGCCTCTGATCGAAATTTGCGATGATTACCTGTTTGATAATTCTTCTGCTCTCTCTCTTGGAAAAATTAGATGGGATGACATGGAGCGCATATACATCAAAAACAATTTTTTGAACATCAAGCTGAAAAATCCCGGTGTGTATTTTCACGACAAGAACGGACTGCAAATGCTGTTGATAAAAGCAAACCTCAAGCTCGGATACGGTGATGTCTGCATCAGCGCACAGGGATTTCAAAAGGATGCCAAAGCATTCTTTGAAGAGTTTAACAAAAGAAAAACAATAGAACGTTGATGATAAAAAGGAGAAAAACTATGACAAACATTCCAAGATGTGAGCATCCCCGTCCGGACAGACAGCGCCAAGATTGGCTGAATCTCAACGGCGTGTGGGATTTTGAAATTGATAACGCCAAGGTTGGTATGGAAAAGAAATTCTATGAAAGAGACAGCCTTGAAGGAAAGATCACCGTTCCGTTCTCGCCCGAAACTATTCTTTCGGGAGTGGCACACACCGATTTTATGAATGCCGTTTGGTACCGTCGCGGTGTGGAAATCCCCACGGAGTGGGCAGGCAAGAGAGTAATTCTTCATATTGATGCTTGCGATCACACCACACGTGTATTCGTAAATGGCAAATCTGTGGGTGACGCACACAAGGGAGGATATACCTCTTTCGCGTATGACATCACCGATTTTCTTGCCGAAAAGGACAACTACATCGTGGTTTATGCCGAGGATGATATTCACTCCGGCAAGCAATTTGCAGGCAAGCAATCCACAAAATTGAACTCCTACGGTTGCTTCTACACCCGTACCACGGGCATTTGGCAGACCGTTTGGCTCGAAGCGGTTGAGGTGGCTCACGTGGTTTCTTACAAGGTTTTCCCCAATATTTCCGCACCCTCTGTGGTGATCGAAGCCAAGACCGCGGGTGCGAAAGTTGGCGACACGTTGTGCGTAAAAGCCTATTTTGAGGGCAAACCCATGGGTTCTGCTACCGCAAAACTGATGGCAGATGTGGCAACTGTTGAAATTTCTCTTGCCGAGGCGCACCTCTGGGAGTGCGGCAACGGCAGACTCTACGACCTTGTTTTTGAACTCACGTCCGGCGAAAAGGTGGACGTCATGAACGGCTACTTTGGCTTGCGCGAAGTGAAGCTTTCCAAAGAGAAGGGCTTCCAACTCAACGGCAAGACCGTGTTCGGTCGTTTTGTTCTCGACCAAGGCTTCAATCCCGAGGGTGTTATTACGGCTCCCACCGACGAGGCTTTGAAATTTGATATTGAAGCTTCGATGGCTTGCGGCTTCAACGGTGCGCGTTTGCACCAAAAGGTATTCGAGCCTCGCTTCCTCTATCACGCCGATAAGCTCGGCTACATGGTTTGGGCAGAGGCGGGCAACTGGGGCTTCGACCACACCGATTTTGCAAACTTGGAAAACTTCTTGCCCGAGTGGCTCGAAGAAATGGAACGCGATTTCTCGCACCCGTCGGTCATCGGTTGGTGTCCTTTCAACGAGACGTGGGATAGAAACGGACATCCGCAAAGCGACGTGCTTCTTGATACCGTCTACGATATCACCAAGGCAATCGACCCCACGCGCCCCGTGGTTACCTCGAGTGGATCTTTCCCCTCAAAGCGCACCGACGTTCACGACGTTCACGACTACGAGCAAGAGCCTGAAAAATTCCGTTCCTACTATGCCGAAATGGATAAGGGCATCGCACGCGATCAGCTTTACAGATTAAATCGTCACCGTCAGGTTTACAAAACCGAGCTGCCCGTATTTATGAGTGAATACGGTGGCATCCGTTGGGTAATGGACGAAGAAAATGCCGGTTGGGGCTACGGTGCTTCGGTTCTCAGCGAGGACGAATTCTTCGCACGTCTGGAAGGTTTGACCGATGCACTCCTCGAAAACGAGCATTTCTTTGCATTCTGCTACACGCAGCTCACCGACGTTGAGCAAGAGCAAAACGGACTTCTCACCTACGACCGCCGCTTTAAATTCCCGGCTGAAAAGTACGCGAGAATTTTCTCCAAGAAATCTGTAATTGAAGAATAATGGAATAAATGATTGCGGGGAACCCTTCTCAATGGAAATGGGTTCCCCCTTTTCTTTTTTCTAAAAAGCTCCGGCGTAAAAGGGATGAAAACAGATTGACATTTTCCTTTGTTGTGTGGTATAATGAAGAAAAAGAACGTTCGCGCAAGCGGGAAAGGAGAAAGAATGCTGAACAAATATCAAGGTTGCCTTCTCGGCGGAGCCGCAGGGGATGCATTGGGCTTTGCCGTTGAGTTCTTAAGAGATTTTGAAATTTTTAAAAAGTACGGAGAAAACGGCATTACGGAGCATCAACTATGCAACGGTGTGGCACAAATTTCCGACGATACGCAAATGACGTTGTTTACGGCAGAGGCGTTGCTTTCTCCCAAAAGCAATTCGGTTATTTCCTCGCTTCACCTTTCTTATTTAGATTGGTATCAAACACAATACAACGAGTGGAAAGAGGGGGAGAGCGGTCTTCTTGCAGAGCGTGAATTGTTTTCTTCCCGTGCCCCCGGCAACACGTGTCTTTCCGCGTTGGAGAAGGGGGTGTGCGGAACGATTGAATCCCCCATCAACCACAGCAAGGGATGTGGCGGTGTTATGCGAGTTGCACCGATCGCGCTTTATTATCACGGCAAGGGAAAGTCGCAAAAAGCGGTCGACCTTTTGGCGGCACGAGCGGCTGCCATTACGCACGGTCACCCGTTGGGATACATTCCTGCGGCGTTTTTTGTGCACATTCTCGAAGAAGTTTTGTCTCAAAAAACAATTGAAGAAGCGGTGAAAAATTCCATCGAAATCGTTCCGCAAATCTTTAAAAATTCAAAAAATGCACCCGTTGTTGCGGATCTTTTGGTGCGTGCATTGGAGCTTGCCGAAGACCCTTATTTAGATGATTTAGAAGCCATTCAAATGCTTGGCGAGGGATGGGTGGCAGAAGAAACGCTTGCCATTGCCGTTTACTGTTGCCAAAAGCACAAAAATGATTTTTCCTCGGCACTGATCGCTGCCGTAAACCACAGTGGGGATAGCGATTCAACCGGAGCGGTTGCAGGGAATATTATAGGTGCATCACTCGATGTATCTGCCATTCCCGAAAAATACACAAAAGATTTGGAACTCAAAGAGCTTATTTTGAACACAGCACAAAGGCTGTATCAAGCAACTTAAAAACTGTAAAACTCCCTTGTGGTGTCGGAATCGTTTTCCGCAACGCAAGAGAGTTTTTTTGATTAAATGCCTTTAGGCAGTTGAGCGCGAAGCGCGAAACAGACAACAAACTACTATGTAGAGGACAACAAAGGTTATACCCTTGTTTTTGAGAGAAGATTTAGTATAAGGCTTCCCCTCGAGGGGAAGCTGTCACTGAGAGGTGACTGATGAGGTGTAGCCGCCATAGGCG
>JAFYRH010000299.1 GCA_017559555.1 Clostridia bacterium | reverse complement strand
GATGAAAGGTTACGTTTCTGCCGCATACACAATGGGCTACATCAGCGGCAGCTTGAAGGAGGGAAAGCTTTGTTTTCTCCCAAACGAGGAAATTACAAGGGCAGAAGCGGCAGTTATAATTTGCGCTATTTTAGGAGAAGAGAGTAGCGGAGTCGTCCCCACGTTTGCAGATGATGCCGAAATACCCGTGTGGGCAGAGGAGTCGATTTATACCCTGAATATTCTTGGTGTAATGGATGCTACTGACGGTTACATAGTTCCTACATCTCTGTTAACACGCGAGCAAGCAGCGTTGGCTTTGCAAGCAATGACAAAGTTGAAATAATCAAAAATCCACCTTTTTAGCTTAAAAGTTTGTTTTTTAGGCTAAAAAGGGCTTATTTTCTAAAATAAGAATTAGTCTTAATATAAAAATTAAAGAAGTTTTTGAAAAATCTATGAATTTTTATTTTTCTATTGCAAAATTATAAAATATCTGTTATAATATATAAGTGCAGTGCCAAACTGCAAAATTAGGCCATACCAGCCGGGGACTTAGCGGAGCCCTGTACCTGAAATCCGCTACAGCAGGGGTGGAATCCTCTCTTGAGGAATGAACTCTTACGAATGAGTCGTATCTGCTGTGTTGACGAATGGGTCTTGCGCAATCGGGACTCGTGAACCATGTCAGGTGGGGGACCAAGCAGCATTAAGCGATCATCTCGATGTGCCGCGAGGGTGCCTGTTCTGAGCAGGAGGTGCGAATATCGCGTGGGAGCGACTTTCGATTTTGGGGTGTATGGTCTTGTTTTGCAGTTTGGCGCTTTTCACTATATGAAATTGCCCTTAGGGCAATTTTGCAATAAAGGAGACAAGCTATGAAGCTCGGCGTTAGCAGTTACAGTTTTTCAAAGCATATCAAAGAGACGGGATGCGACTTGATCGAGGTCTGCCGACTTGCCAAAGAGATTGGCTTTGAGGCAATCGAATTTATCAACATCACCACCCCCGATCCCATTACAACCGCCACGGAATTGCGCGAGTATTGCGCTTCTATCGGTCTTGAGATTGCGGCTTATACCATCGGTGCAGATTTGCTCAACGGTGAGGAAGAAGAAATTCTCAAAAAGCTGTACGAGTTTGTTGATACTGCCAAGGCTTTGGGCGCTCCCTTGATGCGCCACGACGTTACATACTCCTTGCCCGAGGGAACCACTTGGCAAGATGCTATCCCCGTTCTCGCTCCTCGCATCCGCAAGGTTACCGAATATGCAAAGGTCAAGGGAATTCGCACATGCTCCGAAAATCACGGTTACATTTTCCAAGATTCCGAGCGTGTAGAAGCACTTATTAAAGCAGTTGACGATCCCAACTACGGTTGGCTTCTCGACGTTGGCAACTTCCTCTGTGCCGATGAGTATCCTCTCGATGGCGTTCGCCGTGCACTTCCGTATGCGATTCACGCACACGTCAAGGATTTTCTCTATCGTAAATCCGACGAACTGCTTGCACGTCCCAGCGGATTTTTTGGCACACGCAACGGAAATTTGTTGCGCGGAACCATTCTCGGTCACGGTGACGTTCCGGTAGCCGAGGCTGTCAAGCTCATTCGCCAATCGGGTTATACCGGCACTCTTTCGCTTGAATTTGAAGGAGCAGAGGAGAACATTCCCGCCCTTAAGGCAGGCTTCAAATATATGGGACGTTTGATGGAAATGCCCATCGAATAATCTCAAAAAACACGCAATTTTGCAATACGTAGGGCAAAAGCCCTAAATTCTATAAAGGAGGACAGGCTATGCATCAGGCGTTATACAGAAAGTGGCGTCCGCAAACGTTCGAGGACGTATGCGGTCAAGAACACATTACTTCCATTTTGCAATATGAGGCACAAAACAACGCGCTCAGCCACGCATATCTTTTCTGCGGTTCGCGCGGAACGGGTAAAACGACCTGCGCCAAAATCCTCGCAAAGGCAGTCAACTGTCACAATCCCCAAAACGGTAGCCCGTGCGGCAAGTGCGAGGCGTGCCTCTCGATTGATAGCGGCTCAACCACCGACGTTTTGGAAATGGATGCTGCATCCAACAACGGTGTAGATAATATCCGCGATATTCGCGATGAGGTCGTTTATTCTCCCTCGAGCATGCGTTATCGCGTTTACATTATCGACGAGGTACACATGATGACGGGGAGCGCCTTCAACGCCTTGCTGAAAACTCTGGAAGAACCGCCACCCCACGTAATGTTCATTTTGGCAACCACGGAATTGCAAAAACTTCCCTCTACCATTATTTCCCGTTGCCAACGCTTCGATTTTCGTCGAATTGCAACAGACGTACTTGTAAATCGTCTCACATATATCGCAAAGGAGGAGGGCATTGCGCTCGATTCCGAGTCTGCGCGCATGCTTGCAAAGTTGGCGCAAGGCGGTATGCGTGATGCTATCAGTCTTTTGGAACTTTGCGCCGGTGGCGGACGAGCTGTCACCCCCGACGTTGTTGCCGAAACGGTTGGCATTACGGGTCGCGAAGCGATGATCGAAACCGTGCGTGCGGTTGCCGAAAGCAACTACGATGCACTCTTTGAGCAAATTGCCTCGGTTGTGCGTTCCTCCAAAGACATTGCCGTTTTTTGGCAGGATCTCATTTCGATTTGGCGCGATATGCTCATCCTCAAAACCACACAAAATGCCGCTGCGTATCTCGATTTGACAGATCACGAGGCGACTGAAATGAAAAATATCACCGCACTTTTTCGCAAAGAGACCTTGATTCGCCATTGCAAACTGCTTGAAGAAGCTTTGTTCGCAATGCAAAAGGCAAATTCTGTCAAGCGCGTCATTGCCGAAATGACACTTGTTCGCATGTGTGATGCGGCACTCGATACCTCTCCCGAGGCAATGCTTTCGCGCATTGCGCAACTCGAAGAAAGACTTGATACGGGTGCGATCTCTGTCGCTCCTCAAAAGGTAGAAAAAGTTGAAAAACAAACACCCGTAGCACAAAAAACGGCAGAAAGCCCCCAAAAAGCAGAGCAGAAACCTGCTCCCGTGGCAGAGAAGAAGCCCACGCCGGCACCTATTTCCACACCTGCGCCCACGCGCACCCTGCGCACCATTCGTACTTGGATGGAGGTAGTTGAACGCATCAGCCGCAGTGATCCTATGCGCGCAAGCTTTGTCAAATCCTCTCGCGCTTACGAGACCGAGGATGGCAAGGTGATTGTTCGTTTTGGTGACCCCTTCTCGTTGCAAATGATGGAGCAAGGTGAGGCGAGAGACCGTCTGCGCGCCGCGGTTTCTGTCATTTTAAAACGCGAAGTCGGCGACCGTGATCTCATTTTTGAGGTTGCACAAAAGCAAGCCAACGCATCGGTTATTGATGAAATCATCGATGCCACCGAAAACTAACACACGTCAATAAAAAACAGATATATAAAAGGAGAAAAACCATGAGAGCAAACATTCCAAAGGGTATGGGCGGCGGCCCGCAAAATATGCAAGCAATGCTGCGCCAAGCGCAAAAAATGCAAGAGGATATGGCTGCAAAGCAGGAAGAACTCGATGCACGCGAATATGACATTTCCGCAGGTGGCGGTGTTGTTAACGTAAAGATCAACGGTAAGAAAGAAATCCTTGCTATCGACCTTAAGCCCGAAATCGTAGACCCTGATGATATCGAAACTCTTTCCGACATTCTCGTAGCGGCTGTTAACGAAGCTATCAAGCGCGTAGAAGACACCAACAGCGAGGAAATGGGCAAGATCACGGGTCCCATGAACATGCCCGGACTGTTCTAATCTATGGCAGAATACATCGAATCCCTGCGTAATCTGGCGGAAAAATTCGGCAGACTCGAGGGCGTAGGCAAAAAAACGGCTATGCGTATGGCGTTTTCAGTTCTCGAACTCGACATCGAGGAAGCCGAGGATT
>JAFYRH010000298.1 GCA_017559555.1 Clostridia bacterium | reverse complement strand
TGATAAAACCGTCCGCCGTGCGCACGAGCTTTTGGAGCTTGCTGATCTCGCCCAAAAAAAGGATCGCCTGATTGCCAATCTTTCGTATGGCGAAAAGCGCATCCTCTGCCTTTTGCAGCTCCTTTTGGGCAAGCCGGAGTTTTTAATGCTAACTTCTCCCCTTTCGGGTCTTATGGCAAGGGATGCGCAAAAAATGCGTGAGTTGATTGCCTTTTTGGGTGACACGCACACGATTTTTCTTTGCACGCCCTCTACAAACGACCTCTCCGAAATGTGCGATGAAATCCTCGTTTTGCAAGACGGCACATTAAAAATGACCGCATCTGCCGATGACAAAGCCTTGGCTGCAGAATTTTCTGCTCCCACCGCAGAAGCCGTTCCCGAAACAAAAAGCGCCCCAAAAACCAACCGCGAAAAGGCGCTTTGGAAGCTTTTGACACAAACAAGCAAGGATTATGAGGTGCTTGACGACGAAGATAAGGAGGGCAAAACCTGATGTTCTCTGTTTATCGCAAAGAGCTAAAACTCTATTTTAGAACCAAGTCTACTTATATTCTTTTGACCGTTCTTTTGGCGGCTGTTGGAATTTCCGCTACCATTCTTGCCCCTTTGGGTGGTTTGCAATTCGTTCCCGTTTACCTCACCCCCATTATGTTGGCAACCGCTCCCCTTTTGCAAATCTTTGCCTGTCGCAGACAAAAACGCACCGGTTTTGAGCAATGTTATTTTGCAATGGGTATCTCCCCTCTTGCCCTAACCGTTGGTCGATTTTTGGCGGCTCTTACCGTATTTTCAATACCCGTATTGGAAATAGCGCTCCTGCCCACAATTCTTTCCTCGGTTGGAAGCATCTCCTTTGGTAGCGTTTATACCTCTGTTCTCGGCTTTCTTTTGCTTTCGGCTTTGATTTTGGCTCTGGAGCAAGCACTCCTTGCCATTCTGCCAAATACGCGTGTCGGGGCGATCTGTGCATACATTCCGCCCGTGGCGTTTTATCTCTATCATTTTCTCATCACCCTCCTGCCTTTGGGCGATGTTCCCCTTTCGTTGATGACATCTATCAACCCCGTCGGGTTGTTTTACGCGTTCACCTATGGAAGATTCCCCATTGCCGACCTCGTATCTCTCCTTGTGGGAATCCTACTCTGCCTAACACTTGATGTTCTCCTTTGCCGCCACAGACGTGGCGATTTGGAACTCCCCGATCGTCGTCGAACAGCTATAATTTTGGCATCGGTTGCGCTTGCTCTCTCCATTGTTTTGAGCATGGGAGCAGCTCTTGTTCCCGACCGCTTGACGAACCCCGACGTCAGTAAATCCGAAACTTTTGAGATTGTTGCCGAAACCCAAGATTACCTCAAAGATCTTGCAACCGACGTAACCGTTTATTATCTTGTAGACGGTGGCAAACAAGCGGCAGACCTTGATATTCAATATTTTCTTTACGACCTTGACGATCTCTCTACCCGTTTGCACGTAGAAATCATCAACACCGCAAAGAATACCGACTTTTTGGCTCGTTACAGTGCTACGGGATTGAGTAACCAAAGCTTTGTTGTTGTTTCTAATAACCGCTATATTTTGCTTGATAACAACGACCTTTACCACTACTACAACGCAGACCTGCAGGCAAGTCTCTCGCCCGTTCAGTATTCCTACTATTTGAGCGCCTACACCGAGTATTTGCAAACGCAAAGCGTTGGACAGTACGGTGAAAATGCCGTTTCGATCGGTCAACAGCTTTACACTTCGCAAACAACGGTGGCTTATTTTGACGGTTGCACAAGACTCACAAATGCCATTCATTACGTCACATCCGAAAACGTTCCCACGGCTAAAATTTACGGTTCTGCCAATGCAATGGATGCTTCTTTGCGCTCCTACCTCATCAGCGGCGGTTACTATTTTGAAGAGATCGCATCTCCTACAAATATTGGAAGCAACTGCGATTTGCTCATTCTGCATACTCCAAAAAGCGACATAACCGAAGCAGAGGCAGCCGCGCTTTCGAATTATTTGGCAGGTGGCGGAAAGGTCTTTCTCATAACCTCTTGTTATTACCCCAATATGCCCAATTTGCATAGCGTAACGCAAGAATATGGGCTTGACATCCTGCCCATCAAAAATCTCGTGTGCGAAAACGATGCTTCGTATTACTACTCTGCCGAGCTCAAGAATTACTTTTTGGCACACATTGCTCCCTGCGATATCACAACCGATTTTACGGGTTCATTTGTAGTAATTTCGGCACACGCCATCAAAATGGAAGAGACCGCGCCCGAGGGCGTGACGACCTTCCCGCTCCTTTATACGGGAAAGACCTCTGGCTCCTTGATTTTGGTGTATGACAACAACGAAGAGGGTGAAGAGAGCGGTGAGCAATATGTTTGCGGTGCCGTTGCACAAAAGGGAGAAGGAACACTATTGTGGATATCGGCTCCCGAATCCCTGACGTCCACGGCATACTCTCTTTCCGCGGGTGGAAACTTCTCTCTCGTTTACGAGGCGCTCAATTGGATGACCGATAACACCTACACGGGTGTGAGTGTTTCCTCAACGCTGATGGTTACAGATACCCTGAACCTTGACACAACCGGCATCGCCATTCTGGGTGTGGTGCTCATTTTGGTGGTTCCGGTGGCGTTTGTAATTCCCACAATGGTCTACCTCTATAAGCGCAAAAAGCGTTGATTTTTTATACAACCTCGCCACACTCAAATGAATGTGACGAGGTTTTTTATCTCTGCTTAAGAAAATCTTTCAAGGGGGTTTACAAAACTTACCGAATGTGTTACAATAGAACTACATCAAAATAAAGGGGGAAAAGAAATGAAAAGATTAATTTCTGTACTGCTTTTGTTGACTTTGGCGTTTTCTATGTGTGCGTGCGACATGTCGATGCTCCAAAATATTTTAG
>JAFYRH010000297.1 GCA_017559555.1 Clostridia bacterium | reverse complement strand
GACGGATGAGGTGTAGGATGCGCAGCATCCGTTAAGAACACTCGCGTCCAAACGCCGCCTATGGCGGCTACACCTCATCAGTCACCTCTCGGTGACAGCTTCCCCTCGAGGGGAAGCCTTATACTAAATCTTCTCTCAAAAAGCAAGGGTATAACCTTTGTTGCCCACTACATAGTAGTTTGTTGTCTGTTTCGCGCTTCGCGCTCAACTGCCTAAAGGCATTAACAAAAAACACCGCAAGCCACAAAAAAGTGACTTACGGTGTTCATTATTTCATTATTTTACCCAAATATTGCGCCAAGACCGCAATAGGATACAACGGTCATGATGGCGGTGGCTCCCAGCACGCCAACTGTGGCGGCAAGAAAGCTCTTTTTGGGTTCGAGGCCAAGTACCGATGCAATCAGTGTTCCTGTCCACGCGCCCGTTCCCGGAAGCGGAATGGCTACGAAGAGAACAAGCCCCCAGTAAGAATATTTCTCAATGGTTCCCTTGTGTTTTTCTATCTTGCGGTCAAGCCACGCGGCAATGCCGAAGAAAAACTTGACACGGCTTTCGCGCATCCATTTCAGAATAGCACGAATAAACAAGAGAATAAAGGGCACGGGTAAGAGGTTGCCCGCAATGCTGAAGAGCGCGGTCTGCCACCAAGGGAGACCAAGTCCCCACCCCAGCGGTATGGCACCGCGGCACTCGATAATGGGAAGCATTGAGCAAAAGAATACGCAAAGCTCCCTACCTACGGTTTCAAGAAAAAACCGCTCTATCGCTTCTGTCATTGTAACAAAAGAAATTACAGAGCTTTAACGAGCTCTTCGGTATCCTTTGCAATCATCAATTCCTCGTTGGTGGGAATAACGAGCATACGAACCTTGGAGTTGGGAGTAGAAATATCTACTTCTGCATTGCCGCGAATTGCCTTTTCGTTGAGTTCTTCGTCGATTTCAACGCCCATAAATGCCAAGTTCTTAGCAACTGCCGAACGGTAGTTGGGGTTATTTTCACCGATGCCGCCTGCAAAGGTGATGGCATCAACGCCGCCCATAGCCGCCGCAAAGGAGCCAATGTACTTGGTGAGTTGGTGAACAACCATCTTTTCTACGAGTTGGCAACGAGCATCACCGTTCTTTGCGCCTTCGCCGATGTCACGGTTGTCGCTGGTCTTTTGAGTTACACCAAGCATACCGGACTTCTTGTTCATAATGGTGTCGATTTGGTCGGGAGTGAGGTTCTCTTTCTTCATCAGAAGAGGAACGATTGCAGGGTCGATAGAACCGCAACGGGTACCCATCATGATGCCTTCCAGAGGAGTCAGGCCCATGGTAGTATCGTAACACTTACCATCCTTAACAGCTGCCAAGGAAGAACCGTTGCCGAGGTGGCAGGTTACAACCTTGAGACCTTCTGCATTTGCGGGATCCTTGCCCATCATAACAGCCGCACGCATGGAAACGTAGCGGTGGCTGGTGCCGTGGAAGCCGTAACGACGGATGCGGTACTTTTCGTAGTACTCGTAAGGAAGTGCATACATATATGCATAGTCGGGCATGGTTTGGTGGAAGCCGGTATCAAATACTGCTACCTGAGGTACGCCGGGCATGGTCTTTTCGCAAGCGCGAATACCGGTAAGGTTGTGGGGGTTGTGCAAGGGGCCAAGTTCGCAGCACTCTTCGATTGCTGCAATAACCTTTTCGTCGATGATAACGGAGCCGGAGAACTTTTCGCCGCCGTGAAGTACGCGGTGTCCAACTGCGCTGATTTCGGAAAGAGACTCGATAACGCCGTTCTCTTTGGAAGTGAGCGTTTCAAGAACGATCTGAACAGCCGCTGCGTGGTCTTTCATAAAGATATCCATTTTGTAATCTTCTCTGCCCTCCACCTTGTGCTTGAAGTTACCGCCCTCGATACCGATACGGTCGCAAAGACCCTTTGCGAGAACGTTATCGTTCTCCATATCGATAAGCTGATACTTGATAGAAGAGCTACCTGCGTTAATAACCAGAATTTTCATTGTTTTGTTCCTCCTCGATTTTTGCGTACGCATTTGCGCCGCACACTCTGTCCGCCTTTGCGGACACATATTCTGTCATTTTATATTATAAAACAAAATGCGCACCAATGCAAGAGGAAAAGGAAAATTTCTTCTTCTTTTTTCCCTTTTGTCGGCAAAAAAGAGAGAATGTTCTTTCATTTTCGCACCCGCTTATTTTATTTGGGCTATTTTTTTAAGATTTGTCTTGCAATTTGCAAAGAAAACAGTTATAATAATACCGAAGAAAATCACCTTGAGATTGGAGACAAAAAATGAAAACTCAAAAAATCGAATTTGGTACAGGTGGATGGCGCGGTATCATTGGTGACGATTTTATCAGAGCCAACGTAGAGCGCGTGGCGTATGCCGTTTGTCGTTTGGCGCGTGAAGAAGGCAAAGCCGATACACCCATCGTCATTGGTTACGACCGCCGTTTCCTTTCGGAGGTTTCCTCCCGTTGGATCGCGCAGGTTCTTGCCGCGCAAGGCATTCCTGCCATTCTCGTCAACCGCTCGACCCCCACACCGCTGATCATGTTCCTGACACAACATCACGAATATCACTACGGTCTTGAGGTAACCGCAAGCCACAACCCTGCGGCTTACAACGGCATCAAGCTGATTGTGGACGAAGGTCGAGATGCTCCCCTGGAAACCACCGCACGTATGGAAGAGCTCCTCGAAGAGGATGCAGAACTCGACATTCCCACCCTTTCGATCAAGGAAGGTGAAGAAAAGGGACTCATCACCTATATGCGCGCTCCCTTTAACGCTTTTATCGACAATATTCTCTCCAAACTCAATCAAAACGTTATCAAAAAGCGCGGTCTGCGCATCCTCTTTGACCCCATGCACGGCTCGGGTATTTATCCCATTACGGTTATTTTGCAAACCCTGCGTTGCACCGTTGACCTCATCAACGACAACAAGGATGCTTATTTTGGCGGCAGCGTTCCCGCGCCTACCGAATCCCGTCTTTACGATTTGCGCAACCACGTAGTTGCAGGCGGTTATGACCTCGGCATCGCTTTTGACGGTGATGGTGACCGCTTGGGCATTGTGGACGAAAACGGCAACTACATTGATGCCAACCAAATCCTTTGCCTGCTCTACTATTATCTGCACGCTCACAAGGGTTGGAACGGCCCCGTTGTGCGCAACCTTGCCACCACACATATGCTTGACAAAATTGCCGAATCCTTTGGCGAAGAATGCCACGAGGTTCCGATCGGATTCAAGTACATCTCCTCGGGCATCGACCAACACGATGCAGTTCTCGGCGGTGAATCCTCGGGCGGCTTGACCGTTCGCGGTCACATCCACGGCAAGGACTCCATCTATGCCGCATCCCTCTTTATTGAGATGGTTTGCGCTCTGGGCTCCCCCACAAAGATGCTTCGTGAGCTCGAAGAACGCTTTGGCACTTTTGAAATGGTAGAAGCTAACCTCGAGTTCCCTGCCGCTCGCAAGCCCGAAATTCAAAAAACCTTAATGGTTGACAAAAAACTGCCCGAGTTCCCCGGTGCCACCGTCGTTCGCGTCAATTATGAGGACGGTTGCAAGGTCTACTTCGAGGATGATTCCTTTGTCATTTGCCGCTTCTCCGGCACCGAGCCCCTGCTCCGCATCTTTGCCGAAGCTTCCGATGCCGCCAAAGCCGCTGCGTATATTACGCCGTTTAGAAAGTTGTTAGTTATATAAGTATTTGTGGGGAGACCTTTTTGCAAAAAGGTCTCCCCACACCCCTCCCAAAAACTCTCTAACAAATAATAACTAAATAGAGTTGTTGGTTTACGGGCAGACAGTCAGCGCGCTGCCATAAAGGCGCGCTTTTGCTGCCGCGATTTTGTAGGGGCCACCGAGACCCTACAAAATAAGAAAGTTGTTT
>JAFYRH010000296.1 GCA_017559555.1 Clostridia bacterium | reverse complement strand
GGAGCGGTTGCATTGCAATCTCTACCCTTGCCGAGAGAGTCGACACCACAGCGGTAGCGCTTGAAAAATTCCCCGCCACACTCGAACTTGCCGAGCGAAATGCCAAGAAAAATGGCGTTGATGCCCGTTTTTGCGGCGTTCTTGATGACGTTTTAAAAGCTCCCGAAAAAATTGCCGAACGCGCCCCCTTTGATGCGATTCTTTCCAATCCCCCCTACATTCCCACGGCTAATATTGAAGAGCTTTCTCCCGAAGTCCACGCCGAACCGATGGCGGCACTCGACGGTGGCGATGACGGTCTTATTTTCTACCGCGCCATTTTAAAAAATTATGCCCCTTTGCTCAAAAAGGACGGTTTCTTCCTTTTTGAAATCGGCTTCGATCAAGCCAACGACCTCACCGCTCTTGCAAAAGAGCACAATTTTGCACACGTCCGCGTCATTCGCGACCTTGGCTGCCGCGATCGCGTAGTTTATATTTCCAACATCCCCTTTGACGAAAGGAGCACTTTGCTTTGAAAATTGTAGTTCTTGCAGGCGGTTACTCCCCCGAGCGCGACGTTTCTCTTACCTCGGGTAGTCTCATCGCCAACGCCTTGATAAAAAACGGTCACAGCGTTCTGCTTTTGGATGCCTACTGCGGCATTCGCGAGTTGCCCAAAGATCCTTTTTCGCTCTTCAAAACCGAAGCAACTTATTCGCACAAAATCAGCGAAGAAATTCCTGATTTGAAAAAATTGAAAGAAGAAAACGGCAACACCGAAGCTCTCATCGGCCCCAATGTTCTTTGGCTTTGCCGCATGGCAGACCGCGTATTCCTCGCGCTCCACGGAGCAATGGGTGAGAACGGTCAGTTGCAGGCAACGCTTGACAACTACGGCATCCGTTACACGGGTTCGGGCTACGTTGGCTCGGCATTGGCAATGGATAAAGACCTTGCAAAGCGCCTTTTGCGCGATGCAGGTGTCCGCACCCCCGATTGGGTATTCGTTGATCCCACGCTCCCCGAAAGTCGTGAAACGATTCTATCTAAAATCGGACTCCCCTGCGTCATCAAGCCCACAAGCTGTGGTTCGAGTGTGGGCGTGACCATTGTGGAAAACGAAAGCGAGCTTGATGCCGCTCTCGACGCCGCCGCGCCTTGGGGTGACCGCGTGTTAGCGGAAAAGAAAATCAACGGTCGTGAATTGACTGTGGGCATTCTCGACGGCAAAACGCTCCCCATCGTGGAAATTATCCCCAACGAAGGCTTTTACGATTACAAGAACAAATATCAAGGCAACACTCGCGAGATCTGCCCTGCTGAAATCTCCAAAAAAGCCGCAAAAAAAGCCGCCGAAGCAACTCTTTGCGGTTTTGAAGCGCTTCGCCTGCGCGGATACGCACGCTTTGACTACATTCTTGACGAAACCGACAAGGTTTGGTGTCTTGAAGCCAACACCCTGCCCGGTATGACCCCTCTGAGTCTGCTCCCAATGGCTGCAAAAGCCGCAGGCATCTCCTACGAGGAACTTTGTGAGAAGATAATTGAATTGTAAAGAAGTGTGGGGAAAACTTCTTGGAAGAAGTTTTCCCCACACCCCTTTCAAGAACTTTTGCGCAAAAGGGTTAAAATAAAATCGTTGATTTACCAGCGGATACTTGTATCTATATCGTGTTTGGCATATTTGGGATCTGTCTTTTTGATTTTTTTGCATCTTGCGTACTGCTGCCATATGTATACTTCCCTCAAGATTGCAATCATACCAAACGGCAATAACATCAAAAAATAAACAATAGCTTGCTCTATTGGAATAATACAAAAAACAATTAGCGTAACTATTGGAAAAATCGTCATTAAGATATGGAGATAATGCATAACACAAACCATCCAATGAATTGTGCCACTCGTTTTCAAGGCCATCCATTTGCGAACCGTTTTTATAATTTTGTCCTGCTCAACATATTCCCGGGGAAATTTGTCACGCAAGGGCCAATAAAAATCTCGAATAGATTCTTCAAATCCTCGCAACCTCAAACCATTTAAGGTTAAGAGG
>JAFYRH010000295.1 GCA_017559555.1 Clostridia bacterium | reverse complement strand
TACACACGCGGCAAAATCGGGACACCCCGGTGGATCGCTTTCCATTGCTGACATCTTGACATATCTGTATTTTGAGGAAATGAACATCGATCCCGCAAACCCCGCTATGCCCGAAAGAGACCGTTTTGTTCTTTCCAAAGGTCACTGCGCGCCCGGTCTTTATGCGGCACTTGCAAACCGCGGTTATTTCCCCGTAGAGGAACTGACCACTCTGCGCAAAATCGGTGCACGTTTGCAAGGTCACCCCGATATGACACTCACTCCCGGTGTAGATATGTCGGCAGGCTCCTTGGGTCTTGGCATCAGCTCTGCGGCAGGCATGGCGCTTGCAGGCAAAATTGATAACAAGGACTATCGCGTTTACACTATTGTTGGCGACGGTGAAAGTGAAGAAGGTCAGGTTTGGGAGGCTTGCATGTTCGCATCTCACTACAAGCTTGATAACCTTTGCGTTATCATCGACTGGAACGGTCTGCAAATCGACGGTCCCGTTGCCGAGGTTATGAATCCCACTCCTCATGATAAAAAGCTTGAAGCATTTGGCTTCCACGTGATTTCCATCGACGGTCACGATTTTGAACAAATCGAAGCCGCTTTCGCTGAGGCGAAAGCTGTTAAGGGCAAGCCCACCGCCATTGTTGCAAAAACCATCAAAGGCAAGGGTGTTTCCTTTATGGAAAACAAGGTCAACTGGCACGGCGCGGCTCCCAACGATGAGCAATGCGACGCGGCTTTGGCTGAACTGAATGCGTAAGGAGGGTATCAAAATGGCAGAAAAATTGGCTACCAGAGAAGCTTACGGCTCGGCGCTTGTTGAGCTTGCAGATAAGTACGATTTTGTGGTTCTTGATGCCGACCTCGCAGAGGCGACAAAGACCATCAAATTCAAAAAGGCATGCCCCGAAAGATTTTTTGATTGCGGTATTGCCGAGGGCAATATGATGAGCGTGGCGGCAGGTATTGCTACCACGGGCAAAACGGTATTTGCATCCAGCTTTGCAATGTTTGCCGCAGGCAGAGCATTCGAGCAGGTGCGTAACTCCATCGGTTATCCTCACCTCAACGTCAAAATCGGCGCGACCCACGCAGGCATTACTGTCGGTGAGGATGGCGCAACCCACCAATGCAACGAGGATATCGCCTTGATGCGTACTATTCCGGGTATGACCATTGTCAACCCCTCGGATGCAGTAGAGGCAAGAGCGGCAGTTGAGGCGGCTATGACCACAAACGGTCCGTTCTACCTTCGTTTTGGACGCTTTGCCGTTCCGGTTATCAACGACACCCCCGATTACAAGTTTGAGCTTGGCAAGGGCATTTGCGTCTCTGATGGTAAGGACGTTACCATTGTAGCAACCGGACTGATGGTTTCCTTGGCGCTTGAAGCAAAAGAGCTTCTTGCGGCTGACGGAATTGACGCACGTATCGTCAATATTCACACCATTAAGCCCATCGATAAAGAGATTTTGGCAAAGGCGGCAGAGGAGACCGGTGCACTTGTTACCGCAGAGGAGCACAACGTCATTGGCGGTCTCGGCGCAGCCGTAACCGAGGCGATTTGCGAGAGCTGTCCTGTTCCCGTTATTCGCGTTGGTATGAACGATACCTACGGACATTCGGGCACTGTTCCCGCGCTTCTCTAAGCATACGGACTCATTCCCGAAAAAATTGCTGAAGCTGCAAAGAAAGCAATTTCACTCAAAAAATAAACCACGTGGGGGAAGAGAGCTCGGCTTTCTTCCCCGACGTGATGTAAAGAAAAGAGTAACGGTCGCTTTGCGACCTACACCTCATCCGTC
>JAFYRH010000294.1 GCA_017559555.1 Clostridia bacterium | reverse complement strand
TGGTCTTGACGAGCCCGTGAGTGCAGGTGGCAAAAACTTTTCGGGCGGTCAGCGCCAACGCTTGACCATTGCGCGCGCCCTCATTAGAGGTGCCCAAATTTTGATTTTGGATGACAGCTCCTCGGCACTCGACTATGCAACAGATGCCGCCTTGCGTGCATCTCTTCGCACACTCCCCAACTCCCCCACCGTGTTTATCATTTCGCAACGCACCTCGTCCATTCGCCATACCGACCTCATTCTCGTTATGGAGGATGGAAAACTCGTTGACCAAGGCAACCACGATGAACTCCTTGCACGCTGCGAGGTCTACCGCGAAATTCACGAGTCGCAGTTCAAAAAAGGGGGTGCGGCAGAATGAAAAAATTAAGCTTTGACCGTCGCGCACTTGCGCGCGTGTTCGCAGGACTCAAGCATTACCGTTTGGCGCTTGCTGCCTCGCTCTTGCTCGCTGCCGCTCTGGTGGCACTCACGCTTTATATTCCCCTTTTGACAGGACAAGCCATCGACTGCATTATCGGCAAAGACAACGTCAACTGGGACGGTGTTTGGAATGCTTGCATCGCCATTGGCATTTGTACCTTGGTGTCTGCTCTCTTCCAATGGCTCATGAACGTCATCAACAACCGCATCACCTACGGAATGGTGAAAAGACTGCGTCGCGAAGCTTTTGAAAAATTGCAACGCCTTCCCATTTCTTATATCGACTCCCATCCCACGGGAGACGTGCTGAGCCGAATGATCGGCGACGTTGACCAATTCACCGACGGTTTGCTTTTGGGCTTTGCACAGTTCTTTACGGGTGTGTTGACCATTCTCGGCACACTTGTCATTATGCTGACCCTGCGTTGGCAAATTGCTTTGGTGGTGATTTTCATCACGCCGCTCTCCCTCTTTGTTGCCGCATTCATTGCCAAAAAGACCTATTCGATGTTCCGCCTGCAATCGGCAACGAGAGCCGAGCAAACAACACTCATCGATGAATACGTCGGCAACCACAAGGTGCTACTCGCGTTTGGGCGCGAGGATGAATTGCAAGAACAATTTGATGAGGTGAACGCTCGCCTCGAAAAATGCGCACTCCGTGCGACCTTCTTCTCTTCCATCACCAATCCCTCTACCCGTTTTGTTAACAACCTCGTTTACGCAGGTGTTGCGTTGGTGGGAGCACTGATTTGTATTGCACCCGGCTCTACTTTGTCGGTTGGTACACTTTCGGTATTCCTCAATTACGCAAACCAATACACAAAGCCCTTTAACGAAATTTCCGGGGTTTTGACCGAACTTCAAAACGCGCTCGCTTGCGCAGCCCGTGTGTTTGAAATTCTCGACGAACACGAACTCCCCCCCGATGCTCCCGACGCACACGTCATCAAGGAAGCGCAAGGGAACGTAGAACTTGCAAACGTTGCATTCTCCTACACCCCCGAGCAAGACTTGATTCGTGACCTCAATCTCACAGTTACCCCCGGACAACGCATTGCCATTGTAGGTCCTACGGGATGCGGAAAGACAACGCTTATCAATTTGCTGATGCGCTTTTACGACGTTAACGACGGTAGCATTTCGGTAGATGGCAATGATATTCGCAACGTTACACGTAAATCTTTGCGCGCATCCTGGGGCATGGTTTTGCAAGATACTTGGCTACGTGCCGCAACCGTTCGTGAGAATATTTGCATGGGCCGCCCCGATGCCACCGAGGAAGAAATGATTGCCGCCGCAAAGGCAGCACACGCACATTCCTTTATTAAGCGTCTGCCAAAGGGTTACGACACCGTTCTTGGTGAAAACGGTGGGTCCCTTTCCCAAGGTCAAAAACAACTGCTTTGCATTGCTCGCGTAATGCTTGTACTCCCCCCTATGCTCATCCTCGACGAAGCAACCTCTTCCATCGATACCCGTATGGAACTCAAGATTCAAGGCGCTTTTGCCGAAATGATGC
>JAFYRH010000293.1 GCA_017559555.1 Clostridia bacterium | reverse complement strand
GATTCTCTCTTGCTTTTTTTCTGTATTCACATTGTTTTCAATCTCTGCCATAATAAGTCCCTTCCCTGCCCCAAAAAGCAGTTACAAAATCGTGTTTTTTTGACAATTTGTTCATTATGACCAATTCTGTCTAATAGAGTCACAGTACGTCGGATATGCTTGAAAAAAGTTTTCCACAATGGATTTTTTTACCAGTTTTCAACAATATCCACATACTTTTCCACAAAATTGGCCGTTTTTTCTGCTTTTTGGCAATTTTTTTATAACATTGTAAAGTGTTATATTGCCCTGTTCACACATCTCCACAACCTGTGGAAAACTCTTGTGGAAAAGTGGAAAACTCGCATTTTTTGAAAATTTCGTTCAAAGTGACGAATTTGATTTTTTTTTGCAATTTTTCCGATTTAGAGACCGTCATCAGATGCCGAAGCATTGAGCGAAGTATCGGCAAAAATACCCTTTTGGAAAGCATAATAGCCTGCCGCCGCGATCATTGCCGCATTGTCGCCACAAAGACTGCGCTCGGGCATACAAAGGCAAATTCCGCGCTTTTTGCACATTTTTTCAAGTGCCGCACGCAAGTGAGAATTGGCGGCAACACCGCCTGCAAGAACCAGCGTTTTCATTCCGCTTTGCTCCAGTGCGAGCTCTGCCTTTTGCACAATGGCTTTAACAATTTTATCGGTATAAGCCGCCGCAACGTCGGCAGCATTGATCTCTTCGCCCTTTTGGCTCATACTGTTCAAGTAATTAAGCGTTGCCGTTTTGATGCCGCTAAAGGAGAAATCCAACGTATCTCCCACAAGAGCAGGAGAGGGCAATGTAATTGCCTTTGCATCTCCCTCGTAAGCAAGCTTATCAAGCGCCGCACCGCCGGGATACGGAAGCCCGATCACTCTGCCGATCTTATCAAAGGCTTCGCCTGCCGCATCGTCGCGTGTTCCGCCAATCTCTACAAGAGAGGTCTCTTCATCAACGCGGTAAAAGGCGGTATGTCCACCCGAAACAACAAGTGCTAAATAAGGCGGTTTGAGTTCGGGATTAGAGAGATATGCCGCCGCCACGTGACCGTGGATGTGGTTGACTGCTACAAGCGGTATATTGTTGGCGTACGCCAAGGATTTTGCAAAGTTAACACCTACGAGAAGCGCGCCGATAAGCCCGGGAAAAGCAGTAACGGCAATGGCATCGATTTGCGAAAGACTAACCCCTGCTTCTTTGAGTGCTTGATACGTAATGCTAGAAATAGCCTCGATATGTGCGCGGCTTGCAATCTCCGGCACAACGCCTCCGTAAACGCGATGCACCTCTATTTGCGAAGCCACAATGTTGGAGCGAATGGCACGTATGCCCTCCCCCATTTCTACCACGGACGCAGAGGTCTCGTCGCAGGAGCTTTCGATTCCTAAAATATACATAGAATTCGTCCTTAAATTATTTTTTTGCGCCTTCCAATTGCAGGCACATTACATAGGCATCTTCGGTGGGATGTTTGTAAAATCCGCGACGAAGTCCCATTTTCAAAAAGCCGTAACGCTCATAAAGCGAAATAGCGGGAATATTGGAAACACGAGCTTCAAGCGAGAGCATCTCGCATTCGCGAGAGCGTGTCACTTCGATCAAATGCTCCAAAACAGCCGCGCCCATACCACATCTGCGCGCATCGGGATGCGTTGCAATGTTTGTGATCTGTCCCTCATAGGGAGCCCATAAAACACCACCGTACGCCATGACACGTCCATCCTGTAAGCAAACCGCACCGTATGCCCCTTCGCCCAAGAGAAGCTCTAAGGCCTTCTCGCTCCAAGGGTCAGCAAAACAGAGAGATTCCAATTCCGCTACCTCAGAAAGATGCGCGGCAGTTAGTTTTTCAACTGTCATTCTTGTTCACCAATAGGAGCAATGTATGTCAGCAAACTGCTGTCGATTCGATAACAGTTGCCCGTAGAAACATCACACAAAATCTCTTTACCAAAATTGTATTTGACGGCATCGTACATCTGACCGTTATACTCTTCGCGAACAACCTCATAAGGCACACCGGGGTAAAGATTGATCATGTGACCGTTTGCATCTTTTTCTAAAAACTCGGTAACGATTACGTCTTCTTCAAACACACCGTACTTGAGTTCGAAATAAATGCCCTTGTAATTGCCATCACCCATAAAGCGCAAATCATACCAAGCACTGTTATCAATGTAATAGCCAATGGTGTTGAGGGCTACGTGAGAACCCGTTTTGTGCAACTCCTTGAGGGCAAGAATTGCCACAGCATCGGTAATATTGCCATCGTTAGAGG
>JAFYRH010000292.1 GCA_017559555.1 Clostridia bacterium | reverse complement strand
TGCATCACCGCTCGTGTGGCTAACAGACGTTCCGCCAAAGTAACGAAAAACAACGTTTTCAAAATCCTCTTTTGCAATCAGCGTAGCTGCTGAAAGATAGGGGTAAGCGCGAGAGACGTTGTCGATGGCTTGACGATTGCCCGTGTAACGACCGTAATCGTCGCGCAACATATCGTTGAGGATGGCATCGCGATAAATGCGAACAGCCTCACTTGTTCCCGAAAAGGGAGTCAAGTGAATGTTATCGCTGACGATGATGTTGACCGTGTTGGCTAGCAACGTTGCAGTTTTGCCGTCGGATTGCAGTTGACGAAGCGGAGCTTCGGAGAAGTAATCGTTTACGTCAAGCCCAAAGAGACCGCGAATCCACAATGCATTCGGCCCCGCTACACACGATACCAAAACGACAGAGCAAAGAATAAATAAAAGGATGGCAAGACCTAAACGACGCGTATACTGCTTGTTATGAGACACGTTGTACAAGATTTTGACCCTCCTTCTTTTTATTCACATATTATTTTATCAAAATAGCAATATTTTGTCAATAGTTTTTGTCGAATTTTTTACCATATTTAGTATATTTCCAAGTTTTTATTTCACAAGATATATGAATTTGTCATATATTTTAGGCGTTTTTGTCGTATGCGACACAAACCCACGACATTTAGGAATGAAAAAGCAATTACTTACTCCTTGCTAAAGGACTCCAATTTGCGGCATAAATGATGTTCTGTGGAAAGGATTTTTGAAAAGACAGAGCGCACAACGCGATCCTCAGTGCGTCCCATTAGGGTTTCAAAACAGTCGATATTGTGGCGGCGCTCCCAAAGGGCGGTGCGCGCAAAGGAGTCTTGTGTGTGCCGAGAGAGTGGCGCACGTTTTGGGGATGAAGAATAAGGTGTTTTTGGCTTCTTGTTGTCGTTCAACGCGAGGAAAAGCTCCTCCAAGAGGCGAAAACGTTCCAAGTCTGCCTCGGCAAGCTCGTTGAAAAGGTCGGAGAGGGGAGTGTCGCAATCCTTGCAAACGAGACTGCGGTAGAGGTTATCGGAAATGCTGAAAAAAGCCTCGGCAGAGCAGGTGTAAACTGCGGCGGCAAGGCGAGTGTCGCGCCCCACGCATCCACGAATGGATGGACGAAAAGGCGGGTAGTGGATGTATTCGTTTTGTTGATGATCAGGCATAGAAAAATCCCCCTTGATAATGATTTATTATCAGCCTATGCAAGAGAGGAAAAGGGAGTGAAAGAGTGTGTTATTCTACTTTTGTAGGGGGCGACGTCCCCGACGCCCCGAAAGCTGAAAATTTGTGTTTATCAAATGGGTTTTCGTTTTTTATACAGTCATTTGCAAAAAAACAAACTCGTTTGTTGCGGGCCGTCGAGGACGTCGGCCCCTACAATGTAAATAAGCACTTGACAAATCCCCGTTTTTTGATATAATTATGGGTAGAGACTACATTGAAAGGAGACTACCCTGTGAGCCGAGATTATCCACCGCTCAAGCGCAAAAAGCAAAAAATAAAAGACGGCCGCGAGTGGGTCGTCGCCAAATACAGTTATTTTTATGTAATCGTCTTTTTGGCGGTGGCAGTTCTTAGCTTATTATTAGGTGAAGAAGTAGGACTTTTTATCGCTCCTATACTTGTCGTTGTAGGGCTTCCGTTCCTTGTTGCCGCAATGAACTGTCGCGTTACGATGAATATGGAACAGATTACCGTTCGCAATTTCTTTCGTGTTTCCAAGCAGTATTCCTTCAAAGAAATCGAGTCTTGGAGAATGAACACGCATTATATTTATTTGTATCCTGTGAACGGACGTCGCATTTGCATCAGGCGTGAGGATGATGTTGAAGGAAGACTTGAGAATTTGATTGCACGCGTTCAAAATAACGGCGCGGTTGAACGCAAAGGTGTTAGCGATTCTAAGCTTTATTGGGGCAATTGCTCAAGACCGATCAAATGGACGCTGGTTGTTTCTTCTCTTTCGACGGTTGCCTTGTTTTTTGCGGCTTGTATGGCCGGTGTAGCTATCGATGCGTTGTTGCAGAAAAAAGAAAATCTAAAAAGTTATACTTTTGTGGTTGATGATGTCCGCACATCGGAGGATTACGTTGAGTTGTACAGTGGAGATGACTGCTATGACATTGAGTATGGCGGCTTGGATGAACAAAAACCTGCCGACCTTATGGGAACAAAGATTACTGTTTTGGTGGACGAGACCTATAACATATGGGAGTTGACCGATGAAAACGGCATCTGCTGGTACACTTTTGAGGAATATCAAAATCATCAATTTGGTAGTATATGGGTAGGTTTGATCTTTCTTCTCTTGTTTGGCGGCCCTGCAATTACGATTTTGATTTTGCTGTTAGTGGCTTACCACGCACCGCATAAGCATCCGCGTATGTACGAGTATTTTGAAACAACCAATATTATGGGGAGAGGAAGGGTTCATACCTTTACAGGAATCCCTGAGCAGAAAGGAAACACATGAAAAAAGCAACGTTTGGCCCCGGTGGAAACGGGGATTGGTTTTATTCCGAAGGCAAAAAGAGCACCCTGCAAGCTCCGGGGTGGCTCAAAGAAAAAGGGCTTGACGCCTTTGAATACGAGGCAGGCAACGGCATTGCAGGAAGTGAAGCGACCCTGCGCGCCATCGGAGAGAAGGCACGCGAGCACGGCATCCTGATGTCGCTCCACACACCGTATTTTATCTCTCTTTCGGGCACCGACCCCGAAAAGAGACTCAAGAGCATTGAGTATATTCAAAAGTCGCTTTGGGCGGCAGATCTCTTGGGAGCCGATACCATTGTCATTCATAGCGGCAGTGCCGCAAAGATCTCGCGCGAGGAAGCCATGGCTCTCTCCAAAGACACACTCCAAAAGGTTGCCGAAGCTGTTGGCGAGACTTCTATTCGCCTCGGCATTGAGACGATGGGCAAGGTCAATCAGCTTGGCACGCTTGCGGAGGTGTTGGAGCAATGCAAGGTTTCTCCCATCTATGCACCTGTGGTCGATTTCGGTCACCTCAATGCGAGAAATATCGGCGGCGCGTTCCCCGATGTGGATAGCTATCGCCGTGTGTTCGATGAAATCGGCACCACCTTGGGCGACAGTTTTGCACGCGATTTGCACTGCCATTTTTCCAAGATCGAATACACGGGCGCGGGTGAGAAGAAGCACCTCACCTTTGACGACGAGGTATTTGGACCCGCATTCGAACCTCTTGCCGAGGCAATCGTGCGCGAGAACGTTTATCCGCGCATCATTTGCGAATCCGCAGGCACGCAAGCAGAGGATGCACTCTTTATGAAGGATGCTTATCTGCATGCGCTTGATGTGATAGGGGAATAAGACAAAAAGACGAACGTTTTGACACGTTCGTCTTTTTTTGCGGGAGGAGCAAGCCCCT
>JAFYRH010000291.1 GCA_017559555.1 Clostridia bacterium | reverse complement strand
GGTAGATGAACATCAAAGGAAAGTCCCGAATCCGAAGGGCGCGGTTCGATGAGAAGCTGTACCTCGGCATAGTGGCGCAGGGGTTCAAAGTGACCGATACCAAGTGCGCGTGCGGCGGGTTTTTCTTTGTAAAGGATTCTGCCGGCATCGAGTTGACATTCTATTCCAAAACGGTCAAGGATCAAGCGACGCAGGAGCTCAATTTGTACCTCTCCCATCAATCGCGCCTCGATTTGTCCGAGCTCGTTGTTCCACAAAAGGTGCAGAGAGGGTTCTTCTTCCTCCAATTCTTTTAGCCGTGGGAAGTAAAGCATCGGGTCGCATTCGTTGGGGAGCGCGATGCGATAGGAAAGGACGGGCTCCAAAACCGGACGGCCTGCATCGACTTCAAAGCCGAGGCCGAGACCTGCATAGGTAGCAGAAAGCCCGACAACGGCACAAATTTCGCCAACGGTTGCGCGGTCGACTTGTTCGAATTTATCTCCCGAATAAAGGCGCAGTTGGTTGACTTTTTCTCGTACGGTTTGTCCGTCAGAACTTTGGTAGGTGATTTCATCACGTGCGGTCAGTGTGCCGCCCGTAATCTTCAAATAGGTGAGTCTCGTGTTGCCATCGCGTGCGATTTTGTATACACGTGCGCCAAATTCGGCATTTTCATAGAGCGGTGGCAGAGTGAAACGGTCGAGTGTGTGCAATAAATGTTCAACTCCCGTCAAACGCAGGGCAGAGCCAAAGAGGGTGGGGAAGAGTCGACGTTCGGCAACTGCCTCGGCAATTTCTTCGTCGCCAATGGTGTCACCTGCCGAAAAGGCTTCGAGGAATTCTTCATCTGCCATTGCCAGTTTTTCATCACGTTCCGCATCGTTTTGCGCCTCGTGAAAGGCTACGCAACGGGGAGAGAGCGTGCGAGAAAGCTCTTCTTCCATTTCTTCGGCAAGCTTGATGGAAATGTCGGTCTTGTTGACAAAAAGAAAAGTGGGGATGTGGTAGTACTCCAAAAGCTGCCAAAGGGTGCGTGTGTGATTTTGCACACCGTCAGCGGCGCTAACCACCAAAATGGCATAGTCCAGGAGAGTGAGCGTGCGCTCGGCTTCTGCCGAAAAATCCACGTGGCCGGGGGTATCGAGCAGAATAAAATCGCACACGGGTGTAGAAAAACGCGCTTGTTTTGAAAAAACGGTAATGCCGCGCTCGCGTTCTACTGTGTTGGTATCAAGATAGGTATTGCGATGGTCGACACGCCCAATCGTGCGAATTTTGCCGCACAAATAGAGCATCGCTTCCGAAAGTGTGGTTTTGCCTGCATCAACGTGCGCCAAAATACCAATGGTGAGCTTTTTTTTCACGTTCAGCCTCCTTTCTGTTGTTGTTGGTTTTATTATATCATGCGTGCGCACAAATTTCAATATCTTTTCTGTGTGGTTAAAAATAATTTAGGCGCGGATGTTGCAAAAAAACAAAAAAAGTGTTATAATGAAGTTACTTAAAATAGATGCGTACTCCAAATTTTTGTTCAAAAAGGAGAACAGTATGAAAAAATTATGTTTTTTGATGGCGCTCTTGACAGTTCTCTTGTGTAGTTGTTTGCAAGGGGATTTTCAAAATCCCGTTTCGCAAAGCGCCGAAGAAACAACTGCAGAGTATACCACCCCGGAAGAAGTAACCACTCCCGAGGTTACAACTTCTGAAGAGGTTACGACTCCCGAAGTTACGACTCCTGAGATTACAACTCCCGAGGAAACAACTCCCGAGGAAACAACTCCCGAGGAAACAACTCCCGAGGAGACCCAGCACGAGCATTTGTTTGTTGAACGTGTTGTTACCAAAGAACCTACTTGTGGCGCGGCAGGCGAGGCTATTGTAACTTGTGCTTGTGGCGAGACACAAATTGAAATCATTTATGCATCCATAGCGCATAGCTATAATCGTGAAGTTGTTAAGGATGCCACTTGTGCGGAATCGGGACAGGAAATTCTGATTTGTTCCGGATGTGGCGATAGACAAGAAGCCATTATTCCCGCAACGGGAAAGCACGTTTACGGTGATGCGGTTGTAACCAAAGCGCCTACCTGTGGCGAGAACGGTGAGGCTGTTTCGACTTGTTCTATATGCGGTGCGGAGTGCATCGACGTGTTGGCGGCATCGGGCGAGCACACCTATACGGTTGCCATTGCTATGCAACCTCCCACTTGCGTAAATGAAGGTTTCGGCATTTCTTTTTGTTCTGTTTGCGGACACTCGAAAAACGGTGCAATTCCTGCAACGGGAAAGCACGTTTACGGTGAAGCGGTTATTACCAAAGAGGCTACTTGCTTTGAGGATGGTGAAAAGACCGCAAAGTGTGCTACTTGCACCAAAACTGAAAAAACAGTCATTCCCGCATGGGGCGAACACATTTATGAGAACGGCATTTGCTCGGGCTGCGGTGATGAGCCCGTTGCACTCTATCCCGTACCCTCTGTTTACGATGCAGACGGTGACGGCGAACCCGATATTTACAATTTTTCACCCGAGCTGATTGACGTTTTCCAAAACGGTATTCACGTATGGGCAGGGGATTATATTCCCGGCTCCAACGCCAGTGTTTCATCCGCACAAGGCATTCAACACTGGTACGTTACCGAGAATCAAAAGCCCTCACAGTTCATTCTTTACAGTGTAACCGTTCCCGAAACGGGAGAATACGAAATGGTTGTTCATTTGCGTATGAAGGATGCACAAGAGCGCGGCAGCAAATACACCATCAATGCCGGCACCGAATATGAGTATTCCTTTGAAACCTCTTACGGTCACACAGGATTGGATTATGCGGAACTGCGCAATGCAAACACACACGGCACGTACATGTATGGCATTAAGGTCAACCTTGTGGCAGGTGAGAACATCATCAAAATCGAGCAATCCTCAAATAGCCCCAAGTGTCAACACTACCGTGATTTCTATTTTGTAAAAACCGGTGAGTTCCACGCTCATACTTACAACGAGACCGTTATCACCCCTGCAACCTGCAGCACCGATGGCGAAAAGGTTGGTACCTGTTCTTGCGGTTTAACCAAAACTTTTATCATTCCCGCAACCCAAAATCACGTATACGTTGAGGATGTTTGCACCGGTTGTGGAAAGGTTTACGTTCCTGCGGGTATTACCGAATATAACTTTCTTTACGATACTCCCGGTTTTGCAGGCGGCACCTTCACGTTCCTGCCCGAAACCACCGACGTTTACACGTTCTATTGGGCAGACGCTAACGGAAAACTTAAGGATTATACCATGCTTTACTCCGACGAGTTTGTGGCAAATGTAGAGGCTGAAGTCACCATTCAATCCTTTACTGCCATTCCCAAGGGTGCTACCCGTTTGATGGTATTTAGCGGAGACGGTGACGTTGTTTATTCTTATACCATTCCCCAAGAGCGTCTTTTTGTTGAGGAAGAGCTCTATGTATTTGGCGCTCTTTCGGATACGCACCAAGGCTCACGCTACGGCTCTACCACAATTCCCTATAACCATTTTATCAACGCCGCGGAAATTCTTTACGAAAAGGGCGCTATTGCCATTGGTATTTGCGGAGATTTCTCCTATGAAAACATTGAAAGTGAGTACGTTCTGCACTCCGAGGCGATTCAACAAATTTATGCCTCCGCCAAGGATATGCCCATCTTTACAACCACAGGTAACCACGAATCCAAATACACCGGCTTCTCCTACGATTGGTATATGCAATATGCACGTGACGTTGTAGATTACGATAGCGAACTTGATTACGTTTATTTTGACGGTAACGAGCTCGACTACGTTGTAGAGCTTCCCGATGGAAGCGTTATGATCTACTTGCACCAAATTGCATACGATTACGGAAAGTCCACATCTCGCTTGCTCTACGACTATCAGTTGGAGTGGGTTGAAGCAAGATTGGAACAGTACAAGGATACAACCGTGTTCCTATTCTTCCACAGCTTTTTGGATGAAGAAGTAGGCGATGCTACTACCTCCGGCAACGAGTACGGTTATCCGATCATCAGCTCTACCGTAGAATACAAAAAGTTTACCGAGCTCTTTGCAAAATACACCAATGTGGTTTATTTCAGCGGTCATTCTCACTGGACATTCGACGCACAGTTTGAGGAGCCCAAGGCAGGAAAAACCAATTACGATAAGAACATTGACGACAAAGACGGTACGTTTGCAACTATGGTACACATCCCCGCGTGTTCTACACCTCGCGTAGTTACGGGTGGTCAAAGAAGTAATGCATCCGAAGGCTATATTGTTCACGTTTATGAAAACTACGTGGTATTTGAAGGCTACGAATTTGTACAAGGTGAGACGGTTGCTTACGCGACTTACATTATTGAAAAATAATAAAAAGCAATTTTTTGAAAGGGAATTGGGCTCAAAACGGGCTCAATTCCCATTTTTGTGCTGTTTTTCTCATTTTAGAACAATGTTCTTATATATATAATAAGATATTTTTGTAAAAAAGGTTGACAAAAGCACGATGTTGTGATATAATGTCGTAGTAGTCAAAGAGAAGTTGTTCACAAAACAAACAAAATTCCATCACATTTGCAATTTCGTCCACTTATAAATTGCAAAAGTTTGACTTTAGGAAAATGCATAGGGGTGTGGCACTGTTTGGTATGTGCAAAGCCTCAGCCGCAAGGGCGGCATTCGGCGGTTCGGTTCCCTCACCAACCGCACAAATTTCCTTTCATTTTTGAATACAGTTCATCGGGGTGTGGCACAGTTTGGTATGTGCGAAGCCTCAGCCGCAAGGGCGGCATTCGGCGGTTCGGTTCCCTCACCAATCGCACAAATTTCCTTTCATTTCTGAATACAGTTCATCGGGGTGTGGCACAGGTTGGTAGTGCGCTTGGTTCGGGACCAAGAGGCCGCAGGTTCGAATCCTGTCACTCCGACCAATGACAAACAACACCAAAAATCAGTCCTTTTTTAACAAAAAAGTGGCTGATTTTTTGGCAAAAGTATTTAACTGCTTTTTGGCAGAAAAAAACAGAGAAAACCAACCTTACATGGGAGGAAAAACGCTTTGAATTATGTTTATTACGGTGCCGCGTTGGCATCTTGCTTGTTTATTTTTACGTTCTTGTTTTTGTTGCGAAAGAAGAACGTTTTTGGAGAAAAGTTGAATAACACACGTTTGGTTGCTTTGGTTTATTCCGCACTTTTCTTCGTTCGTTTTCTTGGCGGTGTTCCGCTCATTCAAAAGACTATCGGTTTAAACATTTATTCGCCGTTCGGTCCGCAGGGTGCTGTAAACGTTTTGTTGGCATCGGTGCTGTTTTGGCTGATCTACACGGTGCAGCTGACAGGTGTTCTATATCCCTTCTTTGAAAGACATATTCCGCGCGTAGCGCCCATTGCTCGCTATGTTGCGGTTGCCGTTTACGCAGTCTCGATTGCTGCGTTGCCTATTCTCAACCGCGCAATGGATGGCGCTCTGGCAGATGGCTTCCACTACCGCTTGCTCATTTTTGCACTTGAGCTTGGTGTGGGACTTGGCTTGGCGGTGTTCCAAATTGTAAAGCCCTGTGAGGGGATTGCAAACAGACACGTTGGTATCAAAGCTCGTTTGAAGAACGCCTTTACATCGGTTGCTATTTTTATTGGCATGTTGTTGATCTCACTGCCGCACTGGTTGCCGCAGGCTGTTTTCGGTTATGGAGACGACTCCATCAT
>JAFYRH010000290.1 GCA_017559555.1 Clostridia bacterium | reverse complement strand
TGCGTTGCCATTATTCTTTCACCCTTTGTAATCACTTACATCCAAGATGTTATGGAGACGCGCCGCGAGGCAGAGCTTCCCAAAATGACGGTGGACGAGCTTGTATTCATCGCAGAGCGCGGAAACGATTTGCGACAGATGGATCTTTCCAAGTACGAAGACTATCGCGAAGAAATCGATATGCAGGGCATGAAATATGCAAGCTACCGCATTCCCGTTTTACGCGAGAAGGAACTTTACCTTTCTATCAGCTTTGATATGACGATGGACTACGTCTTTTATGTCAACCTCACCGATTTGGATACACGCGAGGAGCTCGATCTGCTAAGTCAAGCGGATCAGATTGAAGAGTTCCTTACAACACAAGCAAACTAACCGACAAAAAGGATTTTTGATTTTATGAAAAGAACCGGATTTATATCAATCGTAGGTCGCCCCAACGTGGGCAAATCCACCCTGCTCAACAGCATTTTGGGTGAGAAGATCGCCATTGTTTCCAGCAAGCCGCAAACCACGCGTAACCGCATTGCGGGTATTGAAACACGCGGGGATGATCAATTCGTTTTTCTAGATACTCCCGGCATCTTTAAGCCGCAAAACAGCTTGGGCGATTTTATGGTCAAAACCGCAAACAGTACTATGCAAGAGGGGGATATGGTTATTCTCGTTGCCGATGCAGGCTACCGTCCCGGTGACGTAGAGGAAGGTATTATTGCTTACCTCAAAAAATCCGAAACACCTGCCATTCTTGCTCTCAACAAGGTAGACCTTTATCGTCGTGAGCAAATTGCCGAAACCATTGCCGCTTATGCCGCAACGCATAATTTTGAAGCAGTCGTACCGATTTCCGCTAAAAAAGGCAAATACGTTGATGAAGTACTCGACGAGTGCTCCAAGCTTCTTCACGAGGGCGAGTGGTTCTATGATGAAGATATGATCACCGACCAACCCCAACGCCAAATGGTAGCCGAGATCATTCGCGAAAAGATTCTCCGCACCCTTGACAAAGAAATTCCCCACGGTGTTGCTATTGTGGTAGAGGAATATCGCGACGAGGGAAGCATTGTGCGCATTCGTGCCGAGATCTTCTGTGAAAAGGCATCGCACAAAGGCATTCTTGTGGGCAAGAACGGTGAAACCCTCAAGCGCATTGGTTCTTATGCTCGCGAGGATATGGAAAAACTGCTTGACGCGCAGGTTTACCTCAATCTTTGGGTAAAGGTCAAAGAGAACTGGAGAGACAGTGCGCGCGGCATCCTGAATTTCGGTTACACCGAAGAATAAACAGAGAGGAAACTGCTATGCGACACGAAAGCATTGACGGCGTTGTTGTGCGCGTGCGTGACTACGGTGACCACGACCGCTATCTGTCGGTGCTTACGGCAGATGCAGGGCGCATTACCGTGCTCTCCAAGGGGGGACACTCTCTCAAGGGGCCGCAAACTGCCATTAGTCAGCTGTATACCTACGCAAACTTTGAATATTACCGCCGCGGAGATTTTAATATTCTCAAGGGCGGCTCCGCCTATGAGCATTTTTATGCGCTCAGTATGGATATTGACCGCCTCAATTTGGCGGCATATCTGTGCGATCTTGCTTGCGAGCTCACCGACGAGGGAGAGCCGGCACCCGAAATGTTGCGTTTGCTTCTCAATTCGCTCTATGCCATTTCCAAGGAGCTTTATCCGCAAGAAATCATCAAGGGCGCATTTGAGCTTCGCGCCATGGCAATGTCGGGCTACGCTCCCAACTTGAGCGCTTGCTCGGTGTGCGGTCGCGATGTGGACGAGCATTTTTATTTGCACGTGATGAGCGGTTCACTTTTGTGCTCCGAATGTTTTTCGGCACAGGGAAAAGAGGTAAAAAAGATTACCGATGCATCCTATGACGATATTCGCGAGAGCGAAACCGTGATGGGCTTGACCCCCGCCGTAAATGCCGCTATGCGTTACGTGCTTTGTGCTCCGCTTGAGCGGTTGTTTGCATTCGGGCTTGAAGAAGCCACCGACGTGGAGGATTTTGCACGTACCACACAAACCTACGTGCTCTCTCATCTTGAGAGGGGATTTGATTCACTCAATTTTTACCATTCGATGCGGAACCCCGTTCCGCAAAAGGAAAACAAGGTATGAATTTTACACAAAAAACACTTACAACTCTCGAATTTGATAAAATTTGCGAAATGCTTGCAGACTGTGCGCCTACCGCGGGCGCGCAATCCTTGGCGCGCAGATTGACACCGTCGAGCGATGCCATTGAGGTATTGCGCCGACAACGTCGTACAACCGATGCGCGCAAGCTTCTCGAAACCAAGGGTATGCCGCCTTTTGGTACAGTGATCGACGTCTCCGATGCTTGCGAGCGTGCCGTTAAGGGCGCAGTGCTTTCGATGCGTGAGATTTTGGATGTTGGCAGACTGTTGCGTTCTGCACGTCAGGTTGGCGAATATGCCAAAACCAATCGCACGTTTGAAACCGCACTCGATGAGATCTTCTCGCGTCTGCTTTCCAACCGTCACTTGGAGGATAGCATTTCGCGCTCGATTATCTCTGAGGATATGATTGCCGATGAGGCCAGCCGTGAGCTTGCCGAAATTCGCCGCAAAATTCGCGAATCCAATAACCGTATCAAAGAGACGCTTCAGCACTATATCAGCGGTTCGTATTCCAAAATTTTGCAGGACAATATCGTTACAATGCGTAACGGACGTTACGTTATTCCCGTAAAGGCAGAGTGCAAAAACGAACTCAAGGGTCTCATTCACGATACCTCCTCTTCGGGCGCGACCATTTTCGTAGAACCGATGGCGGTAGTGGATGCCAACAACGAGCTTCGTATGCTCCACTCCAAAGAGGAACACGAAATCGAACGTATTTTGTATGCGTTTTCCTCTGACATCAGCGCGGCATCCGAATCTTTGCGCCTCAATTATTTGAATTTGACAGAGCTTGCATTCTTGTTCACTTGCGCAGAGCTTTCTTTGCGTATGGGAGCGGTTGAACCCCGCATTTCGGGTGACCAAACCGTAGAACTGCGTCGTGCAAGACATCCGCTCATCGATCCTAAAAAAGTTGTTCCCACCAACATCAAAATCGGTGGGGAATACGATACTCTGATCATTACCGGCCCCAATACGGGTGGTAAGATCGTAACCCTTAAAACCGTGGGGCTGTTTGCCCTCATGACGCAAGCAGGACTCCATATTCCTTGTGAGCCCGATTCTTCCATTTGCGTGTTCAGCCGCGTTTTGGTAGATATTGGAGACGAGCAGAGCATTGAGCAGTCGCTTTCCACCTTCTCCTCGCACATGGTCAACATTGTGCGCGTGATGGAGGAGGTCGACGAAACATCTCTTTGCTTGTTTGATGAGCTTGGAGCCGGCACCGACCCCGTT
>JAFYRH010000033.1 GCA_017559555.1 Clostridia bacterium | reverse complement strand
TTGATTTCGAGGTTCATATCGGTAATCGGCTCACCGTTGAGGGTGAGGGACTTGTTGGAGATGAACTCACGAGCTTCACGCTTAGAAGAGCAGATGCCTGCGCCAACGAGAACGTCCATAACGGGACCGCCTTCGGTTTCGAAGTGGGGAACGTCCTTCAGACCTGCGAGAAGGTCTTGCATAGGAATTTCCTTGATGTTGCCTGCAAAGAGCTGTTCGCTGATCTTAACGGCAGACTCATAAGCGCCTTCACCGTGCAGATCGCGCAGAATCTCTTCAGCAAGCTTCTTTTGAGCAAGACGACGCTCGGGAGCGGCATTGTGCTCAGCCTCAATTGCTTCGATCTCTTCGCGAGAGAGGAAGGTGAGTCTCTTGAGGTACTCAATTACCATGCTGTCCTCGGAGTTGAGCAGGAATTGATAGAGCTGATAGGAGCTTGTCTTGTTCTTGTCGAGCCAAACAGCGTTGCCTTCGCTCTTACCAAACTTGTTGCCGTGAGAGTCGGTAACAAGAGGCATAGTCATAGCAAATACTTCATCGCCCGTAGTCTTGCGGATGAGCTCAATACCGGTGGTAATGTTACCCCATTGGTCGGAGCCTGCAACTTGCAAATCAACGCCGCGAGTTTCGTGCAGATGCTTGAAGTCAAGACCTTGAATGAGCATGTAGGAGAACTCTGCATAAGAAATACCGGTCTCCATTTGACGGCGGATGAGGTCCTTGCTGAGCATATAACCAACGTTGATATACTTACCGTAGTCACGGAAGAAATCGATGATATTGAGATCCTTTACCCAATCGTAGTTGTTAACAACTTCGTAGGGGAAGATTTTTTGCAATTGTGTCTTGAGGCATTCGTAGTTGTGAATAACCTCGTCACGGTCGGAGAGCTTACGCTCAACAGTTCCGCGAGGGTCGCCAATGAGGGCGGTCGCCATACCAACAAGGAGCAGGGGAGTGTGACCTGCAGCAGCGAGGCGGCGAGTAATCAAGAAAGAGGAGTAGTGACCAAGGTGCAAGCTATCAGCCGTGGGGTCGGTACCAATATAAAAGGTCATGCCACCCTTATTGAGCTTTTCAACGAGCTCGGGGCTGGAAATATCCTGAATCAAACCTCTCCATTTGAGATCTTCATATAAAGTCATTGAAAGTTTCCTCCAATAAAACAATTTAACTGATATATTATACCATATAATTTATTCTTCGTCAACAACAAAATCAAAAATTGATTCAAATTCGTCTGATTTTTCAAGGAATTGTTTATCTTTGATGAACTGTACTAACTGTTCGCTTGCCGCATAGTGTGCCGCGAGCTCGGGGTGATTGCCCGCACCTTGCTTGTTGGGAGTGAACTGAACGGCATAAAGTCCTGCATCCTCACCGCCCAATTCCGCAAGAACAGGACGCGCCCAAGTAAAGCAACCGTAGGTCATCATATTGTACATCCAAACAATGGGAACGTCGGGACCGTAAAAATCGCGGAGGAACAAAATAAGCTCTTTCATTTTCGCCTTAAACGCTTGTTCTTCGCAACCGCGGTCTTGGTCGTTGGTTCCAAGATTGATCACAATGAGGTTGGGCACGCGAGAGTTGTCGTCAAATACCATTTCGGGGTCTCTGTAATGAGAGGTTCTTTGATAAAATTCCAACTCATTTATCGCAGTCCAACCCTTGGCAATGCCAATGCCGCTGCAGGAGACCATGTTGGCTTCTGCATTCAGCGCTTCGGCGGTAAGAAAGGCAAATGCTTGCGTTCCGTCCTGCATGGATGCAATGCCCGCAACGGGGGTGGAAGGATTGCCGAGATTGCCGTATCCGCAAGTGATGCTGTCACCAATGAATTCGATCAAAAATTCGCGATTTTCGGGAGCGGGGAAGAGGAATCCGGTAATCGAAACACTTTCAAGCACGCAAAGCGACCATTGCGCCTCGGTTTGCTTTAAGAATCGAATGGTGTGCTCTTCGCCATCCTCAAACGATGCGATGCAAAGCTCTTTGGTGGTAGGCGTTGCATAGAATCGTTCTTCTACACGCACACCGTCGATAAACACGGTAAAGTAAGTGTCTCTGTCGCAGGAGAGAGACACGGTAACGTTACCTTGCATTCTGCCCCAAAATTCCACACCAGAAGCGGTAAAGTCGCAGGTCAAACCGTCGGTCAGCTCTACCATTCTTCCAAAACGCTTAAAGTTTTCGCGGTTTTTGCAAAAATGATAGGTGTTTTGCTTGAGCTCCAAGGGCTTTTCGGGAACAACAGGCTTCTCTTCGGTTTCGGTAGAGGTTTCTTCGGTAATCGGTTCGGTCGTGGATTCTTCCGCAACAGGAGGCGTTGTCAATTCTTCTGCTTGGGGAAGAGTAGTGGTCGTTTCGTCCATAAGAGGTTCCGTTGTCCTTTCGGTAGAATTTTCAATCGTTTGAGTGGTTGTGGAGTCGGTCGAATCTGCCGAAAAATCCGATTGGCATCCGCCCAAGCAAAAGATGCACAAGAGCGTTATTAGCAAAGATATACAAGAGAGGGCAAATGATTTTTGCATAGCAACCTCCTTAAAACACGTGGTTGATAAGACCATTATAGCATCCATTCTTGACTTTGTCAAGAAAAGATATAAAAACTCTGCATTTTCACGCGATTTTCAAAAAAAACCAAATTTTTGAAAAAAACTTGAAGAAATTTTCAAAAAACTCTTGCAAAATCGAAAAGTGTATGGTATAATACTCGTGTTGCGCTGTGGCGCAAGAAATTTAGGATGGTCCGCTGCATGCTCGCATGAACGTCCGGTATATTATAGGAGGGCTCAAAAATGAATTTGGTTGAGGCTTTTACAAACGAGCAATTGAAGAAGGAACTCCCCGTGATCCGTATCGGTGACACCATCCGTGTACACAACAAGATCAAAGAGGGTAACCGCGAGAGAATCCAGATGTTTGAAGGCACCGTGATCGCAAAGCACGGCGGCGGCATCTCCGAAACTTTCACCGTAAGACGTATGTCCTATGGCGTAGGCGTAGAGAAGACCTTCCCCATCCATTCTCCCAATGTTGAAAAGGTTGACGTTATCCGCGTTGGTAAGGTAAGACGTGCAAAACTGTACTACCTCCGTGACCGCGTTGGTAAGGCATCCAAGGTTAAGGAACAGATCTAATCTTTTCCTAACAGATAAAAACCATTCCCAAAGAGGGAATGGTTTTTATTTTCTAAGAAATTATTGAAAGGAGAGAAGAAATGTCCTACCCATTGCAATTTCTTGTTGTTTTGATTATGTCTTTCCTGGGCTGCGCAAAAGTGACCTTGCAGGGGCGCGCGAGCCGAAAGTTTTTTCAAAACGGGGCAGATAGCGTACTGTTCCACACAATGCTGTTTCTGTTTGTGGCACTCACATTGGTCGTCATTTTCCCAACCGCCACATTGACATGGCAGGGATTTTGGCTCTCCGTTTTGTGCGCACTGTTTACCTTCTGTTATCAAGTCTTTTACGCGCAAGCCCTCAAAGAGGGACCCGTGTCGCTCACCGTCCTTATTTGCAGCTTTAGCACCTTTTTGGTGGTTCTCTATAGCACGATCGCCTTTGGCGAGACCTTGTATCTCTCCCACATTGTGGGCATGCTTTTCTTGATCCTTTCTATGCTCCTCAACGTCAAGCAAGAAGAAAAAGAGAAGGGCAAACGTTGGCTTTTTTTCACACTTGCCGCAATGGTGAGCACTGCGGTGGGAACGAGCATTATCAAACTGTTTGGCAAAACCGAAGCCGCAGAGGTCGCAGGATCGGACATCACCTTCTTGGCACTCTCCTACGTGGCGGCGGCAGTATTCGCCATTTTCTATTATGCCTTGAATAGATGGACGGGCAAAAAAGAGAAGCATACCTTCGAGTTTTCGTGGAAAGTTCTTGCATACGCTCTCGCAATAGGAGTGGTGCTTGGCGTGTTCCAAAAGTTCTACGCACTCGGCATGCAACAACTTGATGCCGCATTTATGATGCCCACTTGGTATGGACTCCAAACTCTCGGAATGACCACCATCGGCATTTTCGCCTTTGGCGATAAGCTTTGCAAACGTCAAAAATGGAGCATCGTTTGCGGACTTGCTTGTATCATCCTTATGAATTTGCGCATCTATCCGTTGTTCAATTGAATATTTTAGAACCGAAAAGATGAAAAAATCATTTTTTCGGTTCTTTTTTTGCGTGTTTTTTGCAAAAATCCAACAAAACGCTCCCATCTTGTGCTATAATGATAATGAAGTATTATTTTTTATTAGAAGTGAGGAATCGTATGAACATTTTACAATACCTCAAAAATCATATATTATATCTCGATGGCGGTATGGGAACGCTCCTGCAAGCGCGCGGTTTGCGTGCAGGCGAGATGCCCGAGCGTTGGAATCTTTCGCATGCCGAAGAAATCGTTGCCATTCACAAAGCCTATTTTGATGCCGGTTCCAATGTTGTCAATACCAACACCTTTGGCGCAAACTGCCTCAAGTTTGGCGCGGATGAGCTTGATGCTATCATCGGTGCCGCCGTTGCCAATGCACGTCGTGCCGCAGAGGAATCCGCAGGGGAACAACCCAAATGGATAGCCCTTGATATCGGCCCCACCGGCAGAATGCTCGCACCCTACGGTGACCTCGATTTCGAAGATGCCGTATCCGTCTTTGCCGAAACGGTTCGCCTTGGTGTCAAGCACGGTGCCGATCTCATTGTGATTGAAACAATGAACGACAGTTACGAAACCCGTGCCGCACTCCTCGCCGCAAAAGAGAATAGTAATCTTCCCGTGTTTGTTTCCTGCGCCTTTGGCGAGGATGGCAAACTAATGACGGGTGCCAATCCGCTTGCTATGATTGCTATGCTTGAGGGGATGGGAGCCGATGCGATTGGCATCAACTGCTCTTTAGGTCCCCGTAAGCTGATGGACGTTATTGCAGATTATACCAAATACGCATCCGTTCCCGTTATTTTCAAGCCCAATGCAGGGCTTCCTACAGTCAAAGATGGCAAGACCGTCTATGACTTATCCCCCGAGGATTTTGCCACCGATATGACAGATGCCGTCGCACTTGGTGCGCGCATTCTTGGCGGTTGTTGCGGAACAACTCCCGAATATATTGCCTCCCTTGTGCAAAAGACAAAAGATGCAGTACCGCAACCTATTACACAAAAGAACGTTACCTGCGTGTCCTCTTATACTCACGCAGTTATCTTTGATAAAGAACCCATTCTCATAGGCGAGCGCATCAACCCTACGGGTAAAAAGCGCTTTAAAGAAGCTCTCAAGGCAGGGGATATGGACTACATTCTACGCGAAGGACTTGCGCAGGCAGAGGCAGGCGTGCATATTTTGGATGTCAACGTCGGGCTTCCCGAAATCGACGAAAAAACCATGCTCACGAGCGCTGTTTGCCGACTGCAGGAGGTTACCGATTTGCCCCTGCAAATTGACACTTCCGATCCCGTGGCTATGGAATCCGCCTTGCGCCGTTACAACGGCAAGGCAATGATTAATTCGGTCAACGGCAAGCGTGAAAGCATGAAAAAGATCTTTCCGCTGGTTAAAAAATACGGCGGTCTTGTGGTTGCCCTCACATTGGATGAGAGAGGTATCCCCACTCGTGCCGAGGACCGTGTAGCCATTGCCGAGCGTATTCTTGCGGTTGCCGCAGAGTACGGCATCGATAAAAAAGATATCATTTTCGATCCCTTGGCACTCACCATCAGTGCCGATGCAGCTGCCGCACGCGAAACCCTCAAGGCGGTATCCATCATCAAAAATGAGCTTGGATGCCACACATCTTTGGGTGTTTCCAACGTTTCTTTTGGACTCCCGAATCGCGATATTATCAACAGTATCTTCTTTGCTTTGGCGCTTGGTAAGGGACTCTCTGCGGCTATTATGAATCCCTATTCTGCCGAAATGATGAAAGCTTATCACGCTTTTTGCGCACTCGATGGGCAGGATGAAAACTGCGCTATGTATATCGACTTTGCATCCAAATTGCCGCAATCCACCACTGTTTTGCCGTCCGAGCAAACGGTATCCGCTCCCACAACCGAGGGAAGCGAATTGCAAAAAGCGGTTACCCGAGGCTTGCGCGACCGTGCCGCTACACTCACACGAGAACAACTCCAAACCCGTGCGCCCCTTGATATTGTGCAAGCGGATATTATCCCTGCGCTTGACGTTGTGGGCGACGGCTTTGAAAAGAAAACCGTTTATCTGCCGCAGCTTTTGATGGCGGCAGAAGCGGCAAAAGCGGCATTCGAAGAAATCAAATCCCAACTCCCTGCGGGCGCTGACAACGGTGTTTCCGTGGTGCTTGCAACCGTTAAGGGAGACATTCACGACATCGGCAAAAACATTGTCAAACTTCTTTTAGAGAACTACGGCTTTGCCGTGACCGACCTTGGCAGAGATGTTTCGCCCGAGGATGTGGTTTCAGAAGTTGTTCGTCAACACGCACCTATTGCGGGACTTAGTGCATTGATGACCACTACAGTACCTGCAATGGAGGAGACGATCCGTCAACTTCGCAAAAGTGCACCTTGGTGCAAAATTGTTGTAGGCGGAGCGGTACTGACCGAGGAGTATGCTGCCACCATCGGTGCCGATAAATACGCCAAGGATGCCATGGAGACCGTCCGCTATGCCGAGACCTTTCTCTTGTAAACAGCAATGAAAAAGTTTCTTTGTATCATACTCATTATAGCCTGCATTTGTGTATTGCTTCCATCTTGCGCACTTGAGGCGATGAGCGAGGATGCCCTCTGCCGTATCTATTTTCTCGATGTTGGGCAAGGAGATTGCACGCTCATTCGTACGCGCGAGGGAGATATTCTCATTGATGCAGGTCCCGAATCTGCGCAGGATGCACTCTGCTTGCGTTTGAAGCAACTTGGCGTTAAAGAGATTGCATTGGCAATCTTTACACATCCCGACGAGGATCACGTAGGCGGAGCCGACGGTGTTCTTGAAAAGATTCCCGTGCGCGAGGTTTGGTTGCCTACACGCGAAATGGACAATCCTTCTGCCGCGCGTATGGAAAAGGCAATCGAAGAGAACGGTTCTATACGTAAAAATGTTCGCGCAAACGAAGTCGCCATTATTGGTGATGCCGTTGTGTCAACGCTCGCGCCTATGGGAGATGCCACAAGCGACCCCAACGATAACAGTATTGTTCTTCGTGTCACCTGCGGAGAAGTTGGTATGCTCTTTATGGGAGATGCGAGTGCCAAAATAGAACAAAAATTGGTCGAAACCTATAGCAAAGCGCATCTTTCGGCGCAACTTTACAAGGT
>JAFYRH010000289.1 GCA_017559555.1 Clostridia bacterium | reverse complement strand
CGAATGGATTTTGCCGCGTGCGAACTGATTCGTTTGGGATATGACGTGCGCCAATGGGGAAGAAGCGCGGACGATGATGCCAGGGCTTTCTCCAAAATTGCAAAAGAATGGTTTTCGGATGTTGACGTGTTAATGCTTCCGTTGCTCGCGTCCCTTGACGGAACACATCTCTCGACCCCGTTGTGTCAAAGCGCGGAAAAACTGCGTATGGAAACCCTTTTCTGCGTAGCTTCCCAAAAATTATGGCTTGTAGGACGCTTGAGTGAGGCGTTGCACTTGCGTGCCGAACGTGATGGAATTCGACTGATCGATTATTTCGAAAACGAAATTTTGCAACTCAAAAATGCCATTCCAACGGCAGAGGGAGCGATTGAAATTGCCATGCGTGAGCTTCCAGTGGTTCTGGACGGCACCAAAGTAGCTGTTCTTGGTTATGGGCGAATTGGTGAAATCCTCTCGCAAAAGCTCAAGGCATTAGGCGCCGAGGTTACCGTTTGGGCGCGCCGACGCGAGGTTTGCGTAAGAGCAGAGCTTTTGGGATGTAAGACTGAGCAAATAACGGGGGAAGATTCTCTTCGCTTCGATACAAACACACGTGTGATATTCAATACCGTTCCGAGCCGACTCATTACGCATCCCGTTCTTCGTGCGCTTTCGCGTGAGTGTATGATCATTGATTTGGCATCTGCTCCCGGTGGTGTAGACTTTTCTGCTGCAAAGGAATTGGGCATTTCTGCCATTTGGGCAACGGCTCTCCCGGGGAAATGTGCCCCCGAAAGCGCAGGAATCATTCTTGGAGAGACGGTTCATTCCATTTTATTGGACGCCTCACAGCGTTCAGACTTTTGAGAGAGGAAACTAGGTAAACGCTATGCTTGGATATGCTTTGTGCGGTTCGTTTTGCACGCACGCACAATCGCTTGGAGAACTCAAAAAACTAATTGCGGCAGGCTACGAGGTGCAGCCCATCGTCAGCGAGACCGTTTTCAAAACCGATACACGATTTGGAACGGCAGAAAAATTGAGAGAGGAGCTCGAAAGGATTTGTTCCCGTTCCATCATACACACCGTTCCCGATGCCGAGCCGTTAGGTCCAAAAATTTCGCTTGATGCGCTGATTGTGGCACCTTGCACAGGGAACACGCTTGCCAAAATGGCAAACGGCATTACCGATACGGCGGTTTGCATGGCGGCAAAGGCGCACCTGCGGTGTGACCGCCCCATGGTCTTGGCGCTTGCATCCAACGATGCACTTTCGGCAAACCTCAAAAACATTGCCACAATGCTCTCGCGCAAGTGTGTGTACTTTGTGCCGATGCATCAGGACGATCCCGAAAAAAAGCCGCACTCGCTTGTGGCAGATTTTTCATTGCTTTTGCCAACGCTCGAGGCGGCATTCGCAGGTAAACAATACCGCAAACTATTCTTATAAAACAAAGAAGCACGACAGAAAATTGCCTGCCGTGCTTTTTGCATATTCCCAGGGGAGATAACATAGGTTGTAAAAAAGAAAAGGGAAGAACGATATGAAAAGAAAACGTTTTTTGATACAACCTTTAGCCTTTGTTTATTTGCTTTTTATGCTTTTTTGCGATAAGAGCGGTCTTGCTGCAATGAGCCTTTTGGCGGCGGCTTTGCACGAGGTGGGGCACATTTTGGCGGCAAGATTTTTAAAGATTCCCATCGGTTCCATGCGATTTGATTTGCTGGGCGCGCGCATTGACGTCAAAGGTTGCATTCTTTCCTATGGCGAAGAATGGCTTTTGTGCGCGGCAGGCCCTATATCAAGTCTTGTGTGCTCCATTTTCGGGGCATTCTTTTGGTCACACGGCAAACTTGCTATTGCATTCTCCTGCGCTTCACTCTTGTTAGGAATCCTCAATCTTTTGCCGATTCAAACCTTCGATGGCGGACGTATGCTTGAGTGCGCACTCCTATCTTTTACTTCTCCCAAACGAACAAGTGACATCCTTCGCGGATGTACGTTTTTGTTTTTGTGGCTTTTGTGGGCGTTTTCTGCCTATTTGATGATCAAAATTGCCGATGGCATTACGCTCTTTTTCTTTACAATCACGCTTCTTGCGCGATTTTTTGAGGGGAGAGTGCCACAAAAAGGCAAATGAGCCTTGTTTTTTTCTTTTGGAAATGGTATAATAAGGATGAAATACAACAGAGGAGAAAACACAAATGCCATTTGTTATTCTTTTTGGAGTCGTTCTTGCTTTGTTTGCAGCGGCTTTAATCATTACGCATCGCATTATGCGAGCCAACTTTGGGCGTGGAGAATACCAGAACTATCCCGTTCCCGATTATTTTTACAATCATTATAAAGATTCTTATCCCCGACGTAACGTTTCTTTTTATTCGGGCAAGAACCGCTTGCAAGGCTATATTTTCGGTGAAGAGAATACCAAGGGACTTGTCGTGTTTGCACACGGAATCAATTCGGGTCACGAAAGCTATATGCAAGAAATTGCATGGCTTGTCGACCACGGTTGGCGTGTATTTGCCCATGATGCCACGGGATCCTGCACAAGCGAAGGGATCGGCACCACGGGTCTTGTGCAATCCGCGCTCGACGTGCATGCCGCACTTACCTACATTGAAAGCGACGAAACGCTGAAGGATCTGCCAAAATGTTTAATGGGTCATAGCTGGGGTGGTTATGCCGTTGCCGCAGGACTCTATTTCGACCACGATGTTAAGGCATCTGCAAGCATTGCAGGGTATTCCGACGGCATACAAATGATGATGCGCTTTGCAGGAGCCACAATGGGCAAGACAACAGCACTTTTGCGCCCGTTTGCTTACCTCGAGCACCTCTTTTTGTTTGGAAAATATGCAACCTTGACCGCTGTCGATGGAATCAACCGCTCGAATGTTCCGGTTATGCTCGTGCACGGAACGGGTGACGAGCTTGTGCGCTACGATATCACCGGCATTGTGGCACACAAGAATGAAATCACAAACCCCAACGTAGTGATTTATTCTATGAGCAATGCGGGGCAGGATGGGCACTCAAGTATCTTCCACAACGAAAAAAGCGTTGCCGAAATTGCACGTTTGAATACGCAAATGGAGCAATTGAAAGAGAAATATGGCGAGGACATCCCAAAAGAGGAACGCCAACGCATTCTTGACGCCACCGACCTCGACCTCTATAATCTCCCCAACGATAAGCTCCTTGCAGATATCAACTCCTTTTTTGAAAAGGCAATTGCACAATAAAAACATCGGGAAGATTGACCGACTGGGTCAATCTTCCCGTTTTGTGTTAAATTTTTCTTTTCTTTTTGATGAGAGCATAGGTTACAATGCCGATTGCTCCAACGGCTATTATAGCACCGATCACAATTGCGGCAACGGTGCCGATGTTTGTGGTGTGCTTTTTGCTTTGCTCAAGCGAATCATTCGGGAGAGTAGGATTTTCTTCAGGCGTAGAGACTTCTTCCTCAGGAGTTGAAGTTTCTTCCTCGGGAGACGAGATTTCGGGTTCATCTACGGGGGGAGGAGTAGGTTCTTCTTGCGCGAGCAAGATTTTTTGAACATCAGATGGTGCCGTGGTGGCAGTTCCCATATCCTTGACCCAAATTTCTGTTGCTGCCATTCCATTGAGTTCAATTTGCACACTTGTTCCGCCAGCAAAAGACCAAGTTTTGCCGCCGTCAAGAGAATATTGCATAGAGTTGCTAACGTTTGTCAGCCAACCCGTTGCCTCATCCCAAACGGCAGTAGGTGTCGGGGCAAGCGGCAAATCTGCTGTTGTTACCTTGCCCGAAGTAGTATAATAGAGAGTAGCAATGTCAAACACGCGCACGTGTGTTTCATTGCCGTGCATCAAAAGCACACTTCTTCCGTAGAATGCCACGCTCGGCCAAGGGGTGGGGTAATCACAATCTACCAAGCTGCGAATGTTGTGGTAGGTCAATCCGTTATCGGTGGAGATTGCCACTGTAAGGGGACGTCTTTCATCGCCTTTTGTAGAAAAATCGTTGTTCCAGAAGAGTGCAATATCACCTGTAGCAGGCAAGGTCATTACCGTGTTGGTTGCACTTGGGGATTGGATGGCGGTTTTGGTGGGTTGCGCCCAAGTCAAGCCCCCGTCGGTGGAAATAGATTGATAGATCACGCGTTCTTCGCGGGTACGTAAAGAGAGGAGAATATCTCCGTTTTGAAGTTCTGCAACAGAGGGCTCAAGTGCCGCATGGGGAAGTGTTAAGGCATCGAGAGAGCGATGCCAAGTGTAACCCTCATCGTCGGAGTACCAAACGTAGCCAATGGCACGGTCAGAGCCGTATACGTCATTTACGGTGGCAGAATAAGCGACGGGCAAGAGAATACGCCCTGTGGAAAGACGAAGAACGCGGTGTCCGCTTGGAAGAATGGTATAGCCTTGAGGCGCATCTGTAATACGTTGTGCATCTCCCCAAGTCAAGCCGTTATCGGTGGAACGGCGAATATAAATGTTGCAAACTTCAGCTTCTTCTTTTTCGCAATAAATAAGACCCAAATCACCGTTTGCAAGCCAAATAAAGGTCGGGTTGAGCAAATTCAAACTACCGGGTTGTTTTTCAAGCATCACTTGCTCTTCACCCCAAGCGTATCCACCGTCAAGGGAAGTAATGATGTTCAGCGTTGCATCGGATGCGTCTGTGCCACCGGAAGAACCGACTTTAGAAGCAAATCCGTTGTAAGCCGCAACTAGTGTTCCATCGGGGAGAGTGTAAAAGTCACCGTCGGCACCTCTGAGCTCCGACTGCATAAAGTATCCGTTGCTCACTTCTTGCGAAGAATATGCCACAAGTCCTTCTGCAACAGAGGAAATGGAAATGTTCATATCAACGGCGGCATAAAGCTTGAGATAACCGCATTTCACACTATCAAACGTCAAACGGTAGGTACTGTCGCCACGGCTGAGTGTTACGTTCTCGATTTTTGTATAAGTAACGTTATCATTGCTGTAATAGAGCGCAAAATCATTTTTTCCAAGATTATCAAGACCGTTTCCGTATAACTCAATAGCCTCGACTTCGGAGTGAATGCCAAACCAAATGCCAACGCTATCTCCTTTTTGAATGGAAAAAGGATTTTGCACAAGCACCTGTGTCATGGGTGTTACGGTAGGGGAGAGGTCATTTTCTTTTTGCATTGCAATGCCTGCCATTTTCCATTGACGTGCAATGCGACGTTCTGCACGAATGCAGGTGGTAAATTCACTCAAATAGATGCTAGCTTCTTCTTCGTATTTTGTGGTATGTACTTTTACGTAGCGCGCTTCGACGCCTGAAAACTCGAACAAAACTTGACATTTTTTATCTTCGATAATGCGATTGAACTGAAAACCGCTTATTTCTGTCCAATTTAAATTATCGTCACTTTGCCACAGTGTAAAATGATTGGCGCGTGATGTCACCTCGGCATCGCTGTCGTACAAACGAATTGCGTTGATAGATTGTTTATAACCAAGATCGACACCAATACTGTTGGTATTGGTATCAACGAATCCACCTGCATTGTGCACACTCATTTTTCCGAGAGTGGGATCATAATCGAGAGAGCGGATGAGTGGAGTGGAGGGGATTACTTCGGGAACATAAATTTCGGGTGCACTTTCGGTGCGAGAGGGCATTTGCACAATTCCATCCGAAGCTCCCGACCATACGTTGCTGATGCGAACGTCACCTTCGGTTTCAAAACGCATAGCGGTAACGGTGGAGCATTTGTTTGTGTAAATTGCCATGCCAACATAGATGTTGTTGACGTACACGCGTACATAGTCAACGTTGCGAGCATCCGGCAAATCGAAAACGATTTGCAATTCTTCGTTGGTGCAAACCGCACCTGCGGTGCTGAATTCTATCCAACGGTCGTCACGTCGATAGCAAAGTGTGCCATCCTCATTAGCGGCAATATAAAAGCCATACGCGTCATTCGACATCAGGGCGAATTTAAGATTTGAAAGATTGGAAAGCGTAACGGTAAAACCGAACTTTCCGCCGTTGCAGGTGGCTACGGGATAGTCAATAGCGGTGGCAGGACCAAACACTTTGACGTTGTCAATCAAAAATACGTCTCCAATACTTGCCTTGTTATTGGTGTGAAAAACAACGCGGTCGACTGTATCAATGCTTCTGTCCGACCAAATGGAGCAAACCTTTTTGCCGTCAAGGTAAAGATCAGCCAAATCTGAATTTGCTTTTGTCACAATCCTAAAGGAATACCAAGTTTCTTTTTGCATATCTGTTTTGGGAGTAGAAACCCATTTGCTTTGCGATTTGCTGTAATACTTCAGCGTACCGGTGCCATCATCATTTGGGAAAATACCAATATTTACTCTTTTATCATTGGTAGCGATACCGTTTTTGGAGAGTGCAAACGCATTTGCACCTTGCACGCTTTCGAGATAATAGTCAAAGCACAGTTCCACATCAGCAGTGGGCGCAAAGGTTTTGGTTGCGCGTGAGGGATTTTGATATTCGGTTGAATTGTCCTCAATACGCATAGCATAATCTCCTTGTGATTTTTGCGGAGCGTCTACTGTTTTTACGCTCGCATCGGTGCGGTCGGTGGGTTCAACAGTCCAACCGTTGGGTTCTTGACCGACTGTCATACTGTCAAAATTTTCATCAATTGCCGCAGGTGTCGACGGGGAAGCGGCATCTGCAAATACCGCAGGAATGCTTCCAATCAGTATAGAAAATGTTAAGAATAGTGCTAAAAGCTTTCTATTTAATCTCATATTGTTCCTCCAAAAGCGAAATTTGGGGTGGTGTTAAAACCATTATAGCATATTGAGGGGGGAATGTAAATAAGAAAATGGAAATATGTGATTCAAAAGGAATAAAAAAATCAAGACTTTGCCCCTTTGGGGCAATATTCCTCGTCACCTCGTGCAAAGCACATATCGAGAACTTGCGAAGCAAGCACCATATCGAGCACGGAGTGCATATCGATCGCCAAAGGCGAATATCGATGCAAACCCTCGATAAGTAGGTGCGCAAAAGGGTTGGCTTTGTGTTTTTATCAAGGACTTTGCCCCTTGGGGGCAATATTCCTCGCCACCTCGTGCAAAGCACATATCGAGGCTTGCGAAGCAAGCACCATATCGAGCACGGAGTGCATATCGATCGCCAAAGGCGAATATCGATGCAAACCCTCGATAAGTAGGTGCGCCAAAGGGTTGACTCTG
>JAFYRH010000288.1 GCA_017559555.1 Clostridia bacterium | reverse complement strand
GCTTCGCTCACACCTTTTCCGCCAAAACGCTTGCGGTCTCCGTCTCGCAACTCACATGCCTCGTAAATTCCGGTTGAAGCTCCCGAGGGAACGCTAGCAACGCCTACGGTTCCGTCGGCAAGCAGAACGGTTGCCTCAACGGTGGGATTTCCGCGGGAATCGAGAATTTCACGGGCAGATACACGTACAATTTGAGGTTTTGTCATATTTCATTTTCTTCCTTTCGCACAAAAAATTGGTTGGTGCTACTATTTTTGACTGCCGTTTCCGAGAATATACAGCACCGTCCGTAAGGGGTGAAAAAGTAGATGATTTTTATAAATAAAATGGCACACCGTTGCCGTGCGAGGATGGTGTCATGAGATTGACACTTTCGCAAAAGCTCATGCGGTGTGCACAAGGGGGAACCCGACAAGCGCTTGCCCATCGGCATCATATATTATACAACATTTTGGGACGTTTGTAAAGTATCAATAATGACGAAAAAATGGCAAAAAATTCGTGAAAATACATATAGCATAGAATTTATTGCCAAAATAATCCTCCTTTTTTGTACATAAAATAGATAGACATTCATGTCGTACTTCCAAAATGCGACATAATTCCCGAGAGAATAAAGCAATATTGTGTCGAATAAAAAAGAAAAAGGACAGAGAGACTTTACAAAAAGAGCATTTTGTGTTATAATCTGCATAGCAATGTATTATAAGGAAAAAACTATGAAGTTAAACTATCGTTCTACCATTTTAGCTTGCTATAACGGTTACATTACGCAGGCAATTTGCATCAATTTAGCCCCTCTTTTGTACCTGACCTTTCAGCGCGAATTTTCTTTGTCGGTCTCACAAGTCGGGCTTTTGATTGCTGTCAATTTTGCTACGCAAATATTGGTGGATGTGTTGGCATCCCACTATGCAAACCGCCTCAATTTGCGTGTGATGGCAATTTTGGCGCATATTTTTGCCGCGTGCGGACTTGTCGGGCTCGCCATTTTCCCCAAACTGATGCCGCCTCTTTGGGGGCTTTTATTAGCCGAAGCCATTCTCGGCATTGGCGGCGGATTTACTGAGGTAATTATCAGCCCTTTGATGGAAGCTTGTCCTACAGAGGAAAAATCCGGCAATATGAGCCTTTTGCATTCTTTTTACTCTTGGGGGCAGGCGGGAGTCGTGCTCCTTTCGGGCATTTATTTCTTCTGCTTTGAAATTTCCTCTTCGTGGTACTATCTGCCCATTATTTGGGCAATTATCCCAATCATTGGCGCGGTTGCATTCGTTATCGTTCCTATCTATATGCTTCCAACCCAAGCGGGAGAAAAATCTGCTGTGGGAAGACTCTTCCGCACCCCACTATTTCTTGTTTTCTTCTTGATGATGTTCTGCGCAGGCGCGGGAGAGATGATCATGAGCCAATGGGCATCCGCTTTTGTGGAATCCGCCCTTGGTATTGATAAAACCCTTGGAGATTTGCTCGGTCCTTGCATGTTTGCCGTGATGATGGGTATTGCGCGTGTCCTCTACGGTAGACTTTCGGGCAAGATCGACCTGACCAATTGGATGACTTGGGGCTGCATCGGTTGTGCCGCGGCATACCTTTTGGCGGCATTTGCACCGCACCCGATTTTCGCCCTTTTGGGATGCGCTCTTTGCGGCTTTAGCGTAGGCGTTTTTTGGCCCGGGACACTGAGCCACGCGGCGGCAAATATTCCGCTTGGCGGTGTTTCGATGTTTGCGATCCTTGCCGTTGCAGGGGATATCGG
>JAFYRH010000287.1 GCA_017559555.1 Clostridia bacterium | reverse complement strand
TGTTACCAATCCAATCACGAGGGTGACCTCGTTGACAAAATACAAGAAGCCTATTTGCAAAAGGCGGACGGCATTGTCATCAATCCCGGTGCTTACACGCATACAAGCATTGCTCTCCTCGATGCTGTCAAATCGGTGGGAATTCCCACGGTTGAGGTGCATATTTCAAAAGTGGAGGAGAGAGAGGATTTTCGTCAAGTCAGCTACATTCGCGCGGCTTGCCAAAAGACCATCACAGGGCAGGGTATTGCAGGATATTTGCAGGCAATGGATTTTCTCTGTGAATCTTTCTCCAAAGGAGAGAACCAATGAACATTCGCATTTATCCGTCACGCGCACACGGAAGTGTGAGTGTACCGCCCTCCAAGAGTATGGCGCACCGACTTCTCATTTGTGCCGCCTTGGCAAAAGGGGAGAGCCGTATTGAAGGCGTTTCCGATTGCGAGGACGTTCAAGCAACGCTTGACTCTTTGCAAGCCATTGGCGCGGAGTGTAAAATTGATAATAACTATGTTATTGTCAAAGGAATTGATTTTCATAATCGATCAACCGCGATGCTCCCTTGCCGTGAGAGCGGAAGCACTATGCGATTTATGCTCCCATTGTGCTTGCTTTCGGGAGAAAAGTATACACTCGTTGGCGCGCCCTCGCTTTTGCGCCGTCCGATGACGCCTTATCAAAATATTTGCAAGGAGCACGATTTTTTCTTCGAGCAAACCGAGAGCGGTATCACTGTTGCAGGACGACTGAAAGCCACCGAATACACTCTTCCGGGGGATGTCAGTAGTCAGTTCATCAGCGGTATGCTTTTTGCACTGACGCAGGTTGCGGGAGAGAGTATTCTTCACATTCTGCCACCCTTTGAGAGCCGTTCCTACGTGCTTTTGACCATGCAAGCGCTGTCTTTGTTTGGCGCTGATGTCGAGTGGCTTGATGAAAACACCCTGCGCATCGTCGGTGGAAAAACGATGCGAGCACAAACCCTCACAGTTGAGGGAGACTACTCGGGTGCAGCTTTTCTTTCCGCTTTGAATGTGTTTGGCTCAGATGTAAGTGTTACGGGGCTTAACCCCGAATCTCTCCAAGGAGACCGCATTTATTTTGAACATTTTGCAAGCCTCAAGAGTGGCTTTGCTACCATATCTCTTGCGAATTGTCCCGACCTCGCTCCCATTCTTTTTGCGCTTGCGGCGGCAGGGCAGGGGGCTCGATTTACCGATACCAAACGCCTCAAGATCAAGGAGAGCGACAGAGCCGAGGCAATGGCTACCGAGCTTCGCAAATTCGGTGCGACGGTAGAAGTTCTTGAAAATGAGGTTATCGTCACTCCCACCGCTTTTCACACCCCAACCGAATCCCTTTCGGGGCATAACGACCACCGCATCGTTATGTCGTTGGCTGTTCTTGCAACCTTAACCGGTGGCACAATCGAAGGAGCCGAAGCAGTTGCCAAGAGCTTTCCCAATTTTTTTGAGCGAATCGCATCGCTTGGAATCCAATTAGAAGAAATTTAACCCCAAAGGAATAGAAACCACTATGAACATGGAATTTTACCGTAAGTTACCCATTCCAAAAGAAATCAAAGAACAATTTCCCGTTTCCCCCGAGTTGACTGCGCGCCGAGATGCGTGCGTCAACGAGCTCAAATCTATTTTTGAGGGAAAGAGTGATAAATTTATACTTGTTATTGGTCCTTGCTCGGCTGACCGCGAGGATGCCGTTATCGATTATATCTCGCGTCTGCGTACCGTGCAAGATAAGGTTGCCGATAAGATTATGATCGTTCCGCGCATTTACACCAATAAGCCTCGCACC
>JAFYRH010000032.1 GCA_017559555.1 Clostridia bacterium | reverse complement strand
GAGATCAAATCCTCAATGCCCGTGCCAACGTTTTCAAACTTTTTGGCAACGTATACCACCAGGCGCAGGTTGTGTTCTATCAAGCGTGTGCGTGCGGTATCCTCTTCGATGTGTTCAATACATAGGGCTTCCTCCTCGGGGGAGAGCGGAGAAGGGAGGGGATCCGGTCCATTGATATAAAAGAGATCTTTGGGTTTACAAAACAGAGCGGTTATTTTCAGCCGCAAACGACTAAGCCAAGTCATAAAGTACCTCCTGTGGTGTTAGTGTATCGCGATGACAGCGTCAAAATCGGAGTTGTTTTCCATTGGTGCAGGCGCAATCAAATAATCGGCGGCATAGGTTTCTTTGCCGCTTGTGAGTGTTAATTTGTCGGGGAGGATAGCAGGGAGCATTCCCGTTCCCGTTGCGGTGTTTGTGGGAACCAAACGAATATGCGTGGCATATCTTTTTTGCGAAAGCCACTTCTCCGCACAGGGGCTTTGCAGGTCTTTTGAGAGCGATGGGGGGAGAAGCGCAAGAATGCGCGTCTTATCCGCCACAATGACGCTACGGCCGCTAATTGGCTCTCGTAGGCGGTTTCCCGTGTCGACCATTGCGCGCAAGGTCACGGATTTGCCAAACAGTACGGCGTTTACGGTTACGTATTCGGATTTTTTAGAAAGCCCGAGGAAGCGTCCACCCTGCACGGTGGCAACACCGGCAAGTGCGGCGATGATGGAAAAAACAAGAATGGATGCACTGTTTTCCTGCGTGTTATCGAGTGGCAGGCGGATGCGATTGAAAAGAGAATAGAGTGCGGTCATTACACCACCGAGAATCATGGACGTAAGAACCCCGACTGCGGTACACTTTAAAAGGGCGAAAAAGGAAGTCTTGGGATTTGCGAACACAATGGCAGACATCAAAAAAATAACGGCGCCGTCACACAAAATAATAAGGAAATCATCCATGCCCGAAAAGAGTGCCAACACCGCCCAAATTCCCCCTATGGTGGCGGCGATCCACGCGCGAGGGCGGCTGGCCTTTCGGTGGAGCAGTGTTGCGGTAATCATCAAGGTCAGCAAATTCATGCACGCATTGATAAGAAAATATAAATCTACGTAAACCTCTTGTTCCATAATGGGAGCCTCCTTGTTTTTCTGCCTCTATTATACAACCGCGCCCCCGATAAATTTGTCGCAAAAGAGGAGCAAAAAAATTTTTGCAAGGACTATACTTTTTGGCGAATTTGTGTTATAATGAAAGAAGCAATCAGAAAAGAGGATTTGGATATGTCAAATTTGAAGAATTTTCAAGCATTATTGATAGAAAACGGCTACGATGCCGCCATTATTACCGATCCGCTTAACCAACATTATCTTTCGGGCTTTGAGTTCCACGACGGAATTGTTTTGGTTTTGCAAAAGGATGCGTATCTTTTGACCGATTTCCGTTACGTGGAAGCGGCAAAAGAAAAGGCTTGCGAGGGGATGCAGGTTCTCACGCCCGAAAAGGGGGCGACAGATGCTATTCGCACCATTCTTGGCGAGCACAATTGCGAGCGCGTTGTGATTGAAGAGGACAACCTTTCCTTCGGTTCTTATGAGCGTTATCGCAGTCTTTTGGTTGGTACAACACTGACAGGTGGCGCATCTGTGCTTTTGACAGGTCTGCGCCTCTACAAGAGTGACGAAGAGTTGGAAGCAATTGCACGTGCGCAAGATATTACCGATGCGGCATTTGCACACATTTTAAAGGTTCTCACCCCCGAGATGACCGAAATTGACGTAGCACTTGAGTTGGAAATGTTCATGCGCCGTCAAGGAGCGCAGGGGCTGGCATTCGATACCATTGCGGTTTCGGGTACAAACTCCTCTCGCCCGCACGGCGTTCCGCGCCCTGTCAAGCTGGAAAAAGGCTTTTTGACAATGGACTTTGGCGCACGTCTTGACGGTTATTGCTCGGATATGACCCGTACAGTCGTTCTCGGCCGTGCCGATGAAGATATCAAAAAGGTTTACAATACTGTTCTTTTGGCGCAAACCGTTGCTCTTGAAGCAGCTGCAGAGGGCGTATCCTGCTATGAATTGGATACTGCGGCACGCAACGTTATTCACGGTGCAGGATACAAGGGTTGCTTCGGTCACTCCTTGGGTCACGGAGTTGGTATGTTTGTACACGAGGAACCCCGTCTCTCTCCCAAGGCGAACAAGGAGGACGTTTTGAAGCGTGGACACGTAGTCACCTTTGAGCCCGGTATTTACATTGAAGGTAAGTACGGTTGCCGTATTGAGGATATGGCCGCTGTTTGCAACGACGGTAGTATTCGCAACTTTACCAAGAGCCCGAAGGAATTGATCGAATTGTTCTAATGGAGGACGTATGAGCGTATTTTTAACAGCGGCACAGGATGTGCCGGTGATTGAAAAGGTATGGAATTTGATCGACTGGATGATTGTGGAATGCAATCTTCCCGTTGGTGCCATTGCCGCCGCAAGCGTTTTGGGCGCGGCACTTTGCATGGTGATTCCGTATCTTTTGGGCAGTATTTCGCCTGCTATTCTCATTTCCCAACGTGTGTGCGGAACCGATATTCGCACAGTAGGCAGAAAAACAGCGGGCACTTACAATATGTTGATTTCTTTGGGATCAAAAATGGCGTTGGTAAGTGCTTTGTGTGAGTTTTTTGTTGCATACATCTCTGTATGGTTTGGCAGAATTGTGTGGGGAGCCAACGGAGCTGGACTTGCCTTGTTCTTTGTTGTGCTCGGCAATCTGTTCCCCATATTCTACCGCTTGAGCGGCGGAAAGGGTATTGCCACAATGATCGGTGCGGCTGCGGCATTGCATCCCGTTGTTGCGGCACTTCTTATCGTTGTTTTTGTCATTTCCGTATTTGCCACCAAGTTGGTAGCATTTGGCTCGGTTGCTATTTCGCTTTTGTATCCGCTTTTCATTAAGGCGTTTGCAAACGAGGGATTGCAATTGGCAATGGCGGTGTTTGTTACCTTTTTTGTTCTTTTTGCGCATCGACAAAACTTCCGCCGTGTGCAGGATGGCAAAGAAGAAAAATTCTATTTTAGCGACTATTTGAAAAAGAAGAAAGCCGAGGCAGAGGACGATGACAAGTGATGCATATGTCAAAATTGCGGAACTGATTTCGGCATCGGGTAAAAGAGGTGCATTGAAAAAAGCGGTGTTCTCCAAGCCCGAAGATAAGGCAAACGTAAAGTGCACCTTAACTCTACGTCTTGTGGGCGGCAAAACGGTTTTGCAAGCCGAAACTCTGCGTGCCGATAACAAGGCATTGCACGAGAATATTGCAACAGATGACGTTGAACGTCTTTTGCAAATGACATCCGCGTGGGCGCAAATTAACCTTATTACCACGCAAGGGGAATGTGAATTGCGTTCCTCTAAAAAGGGGAAAGTAACACTCATAGGCGGCGACAAGCTTGCACGCGCCATGGAGCAAAACGATGCACCGTGTGCAAAAATCGAGAGCAACAACCGCGAAAAAAATTATATTCTTTCGGGCAGTGAGCCTTTTCTCAAGCTGTTGGACGTCAGCGATGAAAACGGTCGTGTACGTGATAAACGTCAGTCAAAATTCCGTCAAATCAACCGATTCCTTGAACTGATCCGCGATTGCATCGGGCATTTGCCAAGTGAGGGAACTCTTCGCATTTGCGATTTGTGCTGCGGCAAGAGTTATCTTTCTTTTGCGGCATACCACTATTTTACCGAGGTGCTTGGCAGAGACGTCAAAATGACGGGTGTCGACCTCAAACCCGACGTTGTGGCATACTGCAACGAGGTGGCAAAAAAGCTTGGGTTTGACGGCTTGGAATTCCTCCACGGTGACGTCAACAAATACGAGTGTGACGAGCACGTGCACTTGGTGATTTCGTTGCATGCCTGCGATATTGCAACCGATTTTGTTTTGAACAAAGCAACCCAGTGGCAGGCGGATGTGATTCTTTCGACTCCTTGCTGTCACCACGAAATGAACCATACCATCGAGTGTGAGGCGCTTTCCTTTATTGCAGAGCATTCTATGCTTCGACAAAAGCTTTGCGATGCCGCAACCGATGCGCTTCGCCTCAAGCGTCTTGAAGCGTGCGGTTATTCGGTGTGCGCATTGGAGCTGATCGATCCCGAAGAAACGCCCAAAAACATTATGTTGCGCGCGCTCAAGCGTCGCAATTTCGATATCTCTTCCCCCGAAGCCAAGCGTTTGCAAGAGGAATATCTTACGGCAAAGGCATTTTTGGTTGGGGATAAAAAAGTATCATTTTAACAAACGAAGAGAGGATACCGAATATGTTCAAACTCTTTTCCCGCAAAAAAGATCCCAATAGTAAGGCATACCGGTGGGAGATGGCAAAGCAAATGGCAAACCACCACATTCGCTACGTAACCGAAAAGGTGAACGACGTAGATGAAGTCATCGGGCGCAACGGTGGGCTCAACATTCGCAATGATGAGCTTATCGTGTTTGCTTCCTCCGACGTTATCTTTCGATGCAAGATCGAACAGATGCAGGCGTGGGAACTGCTTTCTAAAGATGGCGTAGTCATTACCGCCCCCGACCTCGAGCACGGAGGCAAGGAACGCACAATTATTGTTTTTTATGTCTATTATCGTTAATACGTATGCAAAAAACGGCACTTTTCAATTGGAAGGTGCCGTTTTTGTTTGCCGTTTTTACAAAAGAAGCACATTGGGTATAATTTTCTGACAAATCGGCAAAATAGAAGCAAAAGCAAAAATCGGCGACGGCAAGTGGTGCGGTCGCTTTTGTAGGAGTTGCAATATGAAAGAATTTACCTATACCATTGTGGATAAAGACGGTATGCATGCGCGTCCGGCAGGCAGGCTCGCAATGTGCGCCAAGCAATTCGCTTCCGATATTCGTGTTACGGCAAACGGCAAAACGGCAGACGGCAAGCGCTTAATTTCTTTGATGATGCTGGGAGCGGTTCTCGGTACGACTTTGACTTTTTCGGTCACGGGTGAGGACGAGGAAAAAGCCGCACTTGAAGTTGAACGTTTTTGCCGTACACAATGGAATCCCACGGGGGTGGTTCTCAATGACGAAACACTTGAAAACTGAAGTTGTTCGCGGCACGGGAATCGGGAATGGCGGCATTGTTGGCAAACTGCGTTTTTTGCACACGTCCACCCCAAAAAGCGAGAAAAAGGGGGGCGGAATCGAAGTGGAACGTGCGCGCCTGCAGGAGGCGATTGCTTCGGTTGAACATTCGATTTCCCATTTGCAAAAAACTGCCGAAGAGGATATCGGATCAGATGCCGCAGAAATTTTCGCCATTCACGCCATGCTTCTTGAGGATGAGGATTTGCAGGAAGCTATGGAACGTGCCCTTTTAGAGGGGCTTTCTGCCGAGGCTGCGGTAGAGGTGGCATCCAGTGAACTTTCCTCGGCTCTGGCGGCTTTGAACGATTCCTATCTTGCGGCACGCGCGGCAGATGTTCGAGACGTTTGCGCGCAGTTGATCGGGGAGCTTTCCAACAAAAGCGAAACGGGTAATGCATCCGCAAACGAGCCGTATATTCTTGTGGCACGTGATCTGACTCCATCGCAAACCGTGGGGCTCGACCGTTCCACATTGTTGGGATTTGTTACCTTTGAGGGTTCTCCCAATTCGCACACCGCCATTTTGGCACGCGCCATGGGTATTCCTGCGCTTGTTTGCACGGGCGAGTTCTCAAAAGAGTATGACGGAACGACGGCTCTTTTAGATGCCTCGGGTGGAGAACTTACGCTCTTGCCGAGTGAAGCGGAAAAAGCAGATTTTGAGGCACGTTGTGCAAAAAATGCTGTACTTGCATCGCAAAGAACGCATTTTTTGAATGGCTTGTTGGACAAACCTGCGATTACAAAAAGCGGACATCAGATTTTGATTTATGCCAACATCGGTGGCGAGGCGGAGGTCGATGCGGCTCTTTCTTTCGGTGCCGACGGCATCGGGCTTTTGCGGAGCGAGTTCTTATATCTCTCGCTTGACCGTGCTCCCGATGAAGAACGGCTCTATCAAAGCTACCGCGCGGTTGCCGAACGTATGCAGGGGAGGCGTGTTGTCATTCGCACGCTCGATATCGGTGCGGATAAGCAAGTTTCCTACCTTTCTTTGCCGCGCGAGGAGAATCCTGCCCTCGGCTTACGCGGTGTGCGGCTTTGCTTGCGTGAGAGGACGCTTTTTTGCGAGCAGATACGTGCCATTTTGCGCGCGTCGGCGCACGGAAAGGTTGCTTTGATGCTCCCGATGGTCGTTGGCGCCCAGGAGGTTCGTGCCTGCCGCGATTTGATTGCGGAGTGTATGCAAATGCTTTCGGAGCGCGGAGAAAAATATGATAAGGATTTGGAAATCGGTATTATGATCGAAACCCCTGCGGCGGCAATTATGTGCCGTGAGCTTTCCCACGAAGTGGATTTTTTCTCGGTGGGCACCAACGATCTTTTGCAATACACGCTGGCGGCAGATCGGCAAAATCCGCACGTGGAAGCGCTTTGCCGTGAGAATCAAGAGCCCGTTTTGCACTTGATTGCCAATGCGGCAGAGGCGATACATGCGCGCGGTGGTTGGATAGGTATTTGTGGGGAACTTGCCGCCGATTTTTCGCTCACGCAACGTTTTTGCGATATGCATGTGGATGAATTGTCGGTTTCAACGCCCTATCTTTTGGAGTTGCGTGAGCGCATTTTGGAATGTCAATAACTCTTTTGGAGGATAATATGAAGAACAAAATAGAATGTTTAATAGCCCCTTGCACGGGCAAAACGGTTCCGCTTTCGGCGGTTCCGGACGAAGTGTTTGCCAACGGAATTTTGGGTGAGGGGATTGCAATAGAGCCTGCCGACGGAAAGGTGTTTGCACCGGTGGACGGAATCATCACATCTGTGACAGATTCGCGTCACGCGCTTACTTTAATGAGCGCAAACGGTACCGATTTGCTCCTACACATCGGTGTGGATACCGTTAGCCTTGCGGGCGAGGGTTTTTGTTTGCATGTGGCACTGGGGGACCGCATCAAGGCGGGACAACCGATCGCCGACGTGGATATTGCCCTTATTCGCTCGCGCGGACTTTCCGCAATTTGCTCGATAGTAGTTACCGAGCCTGACAAAATTGAAAATATAGAATACCATCCCGGGGATTGTATAGGCGGCAAGGATGCCGTGATGTGCTATACTGTCACGGGGAAAGGGGCTTTATGACAAATACACCAATGATTGAAAAAAAGCGAAAATTCGGGAGTGGATTTTTTGAGGTTTTACAACGAGTGGGACGTGCATTTATGCTCCCTATTGCACTTTTGCCGATAGCAGGTCTGCTTTTGGGCGTGGGTGCATCCTTTACCAACGAGGCGACGCTTGAGGCGTATAACCTTTTGGGTATGATGGGTCCCGGCACGGTTCCTTACACAATTTTCTCATTACTTGCCTCGGTGGGAACGGTTATTTTTGATAACCTGCCGCTTCTGTTTGCTATGGGTGTAGCCCTTGGTATGGCGGAGAACGAAAAAGCAACCGCAACACTTTCGGCGGCTATCGCGTTCTTTGTTATGCACAAAACGATCAGCACTCTGCTTGCCATCAGTGGCAAGCTTGCAGAGGGAGCGATGCCCGAGGGAACCGTCGCCAACGTTGTTGGTATTGAGTCCTTGCAAATGGGCGTGTTTGGCGGTATTATTGTAGGCCTTGGTGTGGCTTGGTTGCACAACCGATTTTATAAAATCAAACTGCCTACGGTGATTTCCTTTTTTGGCGGCACGCGATTTGTGCCCATTATTTCCACTTTGTCGTATATTCTTGTGGGCGTGTTGATGTTCTTTTTGTGGCCCTTTGTGCAAACGGGGATTTATGCTCTCGGTGATCTTGTTTTGCGTTCGGGCTATGCGGGAACCCTTATTTACGGCTTTATTGAGCGTATTTTGATCCCGTTCGGGCTTCATCACGTGTTCTATTTGCCGTTTTGGCAAACGGGTGTGGGTGGCTCTGCTCTTATCGACGGTGTTATGGTTTACGGTGCGCAAAATATCTTTTTTGCCGAGTTGGCATCTCCCAACACCACGCGTTTTTCGGTGGAAGCCTGCCGTTTTATGAGCGGTAAATTCCCTTTGATGATATTCGGCTTGCCCGGTGCGGCATTGGCAATGTATACCTGTGCGCGGTCGGAAAAGAAAAAGGTAGCAGGTGGCTTGCTACTCTCGGCGGCATTGACCTCCATGCTCACGGGTATCACCGAACCCATCGAGTTTACGTTTTTGTTTGTGGCACCCGTTCTTTATGTCATTCATTCGGTATTGGCAGGTCTTGCTTATATGCTGATGCATTTGCTTGGCGTGGGTGTGGGAATGACCTTTTCGGGCGGTCTTATTGACCTGATTCTCTTTGGCGTGTTGCAAGGCAACGAAAAAACAAATTGGGTTATGATTCCTTTGGTGGGTGCCATTTATTTTATTGTGTATTTCTTTTTGTTCCGTTTTCTCATTCGCCGTCGCAATTATGCAACACCCGGGCGCGAGGAGGGGGAGGAAGAAGTCAAGCTCTATACCCGTGCCGACTACAATGAAAAGAAGAATGTTCAAAAGAACGATGGCGGTGTTTCTCAACTGATTCTTGAAGGTCTTGGGGGCAGAGAGAATATCGTTACCCTTGATTGCTGTGCTACGCGGTTGCGTGTAACGGTAAAGGATGAAACTCTCGTTTTGGATGACGTTCTCAAGGCGAGTGGCGCGCGCGGTGTGATCCGCCGCGGCGGTGGCGTGCAGGTCGTTTACGGACCGCAGGTTTCGGTTATCAAGAGCGAACTCGAAGATTATATGAATTTGAATATTGAGTAAAAAAACGGCACCCGTATGTGTAAAAAACGCACATACGGGTGTCTTTTCCTTATTGCTTTTGAGAAAGCTTTTTGATAAATGCGGTGATTTCTTCGCCAACGGCGGTGATCTCTGCTTCAAATTCGGCTGCGGTTACGCGCAAAATGCCGGAGTGAACCGCAGAGAACTGCAACAACTTATCTCCCGAAACCATACGAATGTTGTAGTTGGGCCCGAGCTCGTGCATCATGCGCTCGATATAGGCATCGGCAGTTTGGTTTTCTTTTGTGTAAACGATTCGATAACCGTCGTGCAAAATCTCCGAGCCGGCACCGTCGGGCACAAGATACGCATCAAATACGAGTGTTAATTCGGTTTTGGTGAACGCAACGTAGTTGCTCAAAATGTCCATCAAGGTTTCCCGTGCTTTTTCGAGGCTATACTCGGCAACCTCGCGCAAGGAATCCCACGCCCAAATGACGTTGTAGCCATCCACAATAACCATATGCTTTTGCGGAATGACTTTTTTGTGTGCGTGTTTTTTCTCCTCTTTTGCGGCATTGATGCGTTTTTCGCCATACTGACGGCGGCGAATGGGGCCAAAGGAACGCAACATAAGGGCTTCTATTTCGTCGTCGCTCAGCTGATACTTATTTGCAAGCTTGCGCGGAGCGGGGAGGATGGCGGTGGCGCTTTCGGTAAGGGAGACGTTGGCGTCAAGATGCTTCCAAGCTTCGACCTCGTTCCAAGGAACGACAATGCCTGCACCGTGCTCGCAAAATACCGAGTGTGGCGTGTTTTCAAGGTCAGAGGTTGGGTCGTAATTGGCGGCGGCAACAATTTCTTCTTGGTTGTGGCAGGGCTCGTAACCGTCTGACGTGCAAGAGATATGTCCCTCGCCGCGCGTGTAGGAAATGAGTTCGCGGGGGTAATCGTGGAGTGTGGCAACGGGAGCGCGACCGACGATCACGGTTCGCTCATCTGTGGCGCTTTCGATTTCAAACGTTGCAGAACGCATTTGCAGATCCGACATGGCACGCCCTACAAAAGGGGAGGGGAGATCGATGCGAAATTTGTAATAGGGTT
>JAFYRH010000286.1 GCA_017559555.1 Clostridia bacterium | reverse complement strand
TCCAAAAATAATTTTGTTTTTTCTGCGTACATATCGTTATAAAATATGCCCCGCAAGAACTGTAATCGTAATTTGGTAAACGATACTTTTTTCGTATTGGTAACTCTTTGTTATTTTCCATTTTTACCACCCCAATTATTGTAACACACAATCACCGAGATGTCAATAAAAAAGCACTCGCTATTGCGAGTGCTTTTTTGGTGCCGGTAGTCGGGGTCGAACCGACACGGTATCGCTACCACTGGATTTTGAGTCCAGCACGTCTGCCAATTCCATCATACCGGCGTATGACAAATGGTATTATACCATACTCTGACTCAAAAATCAAGGGCTTTTTAAAAATTCTTAAAATATTTTTTTGTTTTTGTAAGCAATCAAATTACACTTCGCTCATTTCCATTTCGCGAATGCGGCAAAGTCTGTCAAGCTCGGCAAATTTACCGCCGAGGGCAACCAATTCTTCGTAAGTTCCTGTTTCCACAAGGTGTCCCTCGTCCATAACAATAATACGGTCGGCATTGCGAATGGTGGAAAGTCTGTGCGCCACAATAAAGGTGGTGCAACGGCGTTCAACCATCTTTTCGATTGCACGCTGTACGTGATATTCGGATACGTTATCGAGCGCCGAGGTTGCTTCATCCAAAATGAGAATGCGCGGATTGCGAACCAATGCACGCGCAATGGAAACACGTTGCTTTTGTCCGCCCGAGAGTTTGTCTCCGCGCTCTCCCACTTGTGAATCCAAGCCGTTTGGCATTGAAGGGAGAAACTCCGAAACGGCGGCATCCTGTACCGCCCTCATCAAGCGTTCTTCGCTGTAACGGTGCATACCGTATGTAATATTTTCACGGATAGTTCCCGAGAACAAAATACTGTTTTGCGGAACAACCGAAATAAAATGACGGTAAGATTGCAACGGCAAATCGGTCAGGGGTACACCGTCTATCAAAATTCTGCCGCCCGTGGGTGCGAGCAGACCGATGAGCAAATTCATCAAGGTGCTTTTTCCGGAACCCGAAGTGCCGACAATGGCAATGCGTTCGCCTTGTGTAACAGAAAAATTCAAATCTTCGATGACGTTCTTTGTTTTTTCATCGGGATAATGGTAAGAAACGTTTTCGAAAGTGACATTACCGAAAATTTCAGGAACCGGAATTTCACCGTCGTCGGTTTCAATATCGGTGGCACACACGATTTCGGAAAGCGAATGTACTGCCTCTTTGCCTGCTGCCATGGCGGGGTAAACGTTGATAAGCGTTAAAACCGAGCCGCTGATAGCGCCAAACAAGGATTGAAACAGCACAACTTCACCAACCGAAATAAATCCGTTGATGCAAAAAGCAACGCAAACAAACAAGCAGATAACCGAGAACAGTTGGCTTGCCGCCCAAGATACCGAACCGAAAAAGGCATTGATTTTATCAAGCTGCACACCCGCCCTCTCAACCGAATGAATTTTTTCATCAACGTCTTTGTCCTCTTCTGCAATCAGCCCGTGTGCCTTGGTCAGGGTCATCATTTGCAAGGTCGTAGTGAGTTTAGAGGAAAGCAATTCGCTCTCGTTGCGCAGATCCTTGTTCTTTTTGTGAATAGGTTTTCCAAATGCCATTGTCAAAAGCACTTTCATGGGAACCATTGCCAAAAAGAAAAGTGCGATAATCGGCTCTCTCCAAATAGCAATAAATGCGGACACCAAAACACCAATGATAGCAGGAATTAAGGTGTTCATAAAATGTGTAAAGTAGGTGGTAACGCTTTCGATATCACGCAAAAGTTTGGATTGGATCTTGCCTTCTTCGATTTCTTTATGATAGGTAATGGAAAGTCTTTGCAATTTACGAATGACACCGCTACGCACCTCGGCGGTCGTTTTGCGAATCCATTTATTCATTACCGAAGAACGCCACATAGTGGTGGGAACATTTTGCAACAAAAGGACAAACAAAATAACAGCATCAACAACAAGACGCGTCACATATCCTTCGGGGCGTTGCGTTACGGCGTCGATAACGTCACTTGTCACCAACGGAAGCGCCCACACGGGTGCATTTTGCAACAAATAAATCAGTGTGGAAAGAAGCACGATTCGCCAATCGCGACGCAAAAGCTTGGGCAAAAATTTATCTCCCTGCTCTTTTTGGCTTTCCCCATATCCAAACAACCATTCGATATCAGGAACGCGGCCGTTCTTCCATTTTTGGAGCGGGTGTAGACCCTCCTCGCGTGTTTTTCTATGCATTGTCTATATCCTCCTCAAATTGCCTGCCAACGGTGACAAGGGAGCAACTCCCTTTTTTCTTGCGTATAAGTTTAGCACACAAAAACACGTTTGTCAATGGGGTTTTTCATTTTTTTGTACCCAATCATAACCACCCGTCAAACGGGTGGTATGCACAAAGTCTAAAAGCCCAATATTACTAGCCAGCGGCGGGGTCCGCTAGCTTTTGCTATGCAAAAGCGATTCGCATAACCCAAAAGCCTTCCCCTTGAGGGGAAGGTGGCGAGCGAAGCGAGACGGATGAGGTGTAGGATGCGCAGCATCCGTTAAGAACACTCGCGTCCAAACGCCGCCTATGGCGGC
>JAFYRH010000031.1 GCA_017559555.1 Clostridia bacterium | reverse complement strand
CTTTGGGAGGTCAAATATGTTACTTGAAGTCAACAACCTTTACAAGAAGTACCACAAGAAAGCCAACTATGCAATTGAGGACATCAACATTGTTGGTAACCCCGGTGAAATCGTCGGCGTGCTCGGCCACAACGGTGCGGGTAAGTCAACCACTATCAAGTGTATCACCGGTATGCATCCTTATGAGCAAGGCTCTATTTCTATTGCGGGTCACGATTTGATGACCGAGTCCATTGAGGCAAAGCGCAACTTTGGTTATGTAAGTGATGAATACACACTTTTTGAAAAAATGACCGGTTACGAGTTTGTCAACTTTATGGCAGATATTTATCAAGTTAAATCCTCCGAAAGAAAAGCAAGAATTCAAAAATTCCAAGAAATGCTTGCTTTGGGAGACGCCATCTACAAGCCGATTTCTTCCTACTCGCATGGAATGAAGCAAAAAGTTTCGTTTATGGGCGCACTCATTCACAACCCCAGAGTGTTCATCCTCGATGAGCCTATGGTAGGTCTTGACCCCCATACCGCAAATCAAGTTAAGCGCTTCTTCTATGAGCATAGCAGAAACGGCAACCTTGTTCTGTTCTCCTCGCACAACCTTGATACCGTTGAAAAGGTTTGTGATAGAGTTTACATCATCGACCAAGGCAAAATTTTGCAGGAGATCGATATGGCAGCATTCAAGAGAACCGGTTGTAGCCTTGAAAACTACTTCCTGTTGATTACGCAAAGGGTGGCAAAGGTATGAGAAACTTCCGAACACTTTTCAAATATGAGCGCCGAATGCTCTTCCCGGGCTCGCACAGCAAGCGGTTCGACCTTTTAGGCGCACTCACATCACTTCTCTTTACGCTTGCAATCGCCGGTGTTTTTGGTTTGCTGATCTACTCCATTGCCGACGGTTATCTCGATGTTAAGGTCGATAAGATCATCGACCCTGCGGCAAGAGCTTACGAGCTCCTCAACGCCGTATATGCCATTATCATTGTGGCACTCGGTATCATGTGTCTTGAAAAGATGCGTAGCACACTTACAAGAACCTCGGATACCCCCATCTTCTTACGGTTGCCCGTTAAAAACGGCACCATCTTCCGTGCTAAGTTCACAGCACTTTTGCTTTGGACATACGTTGCGGCGTTTCTTTTGATCGTTCCCATCAACCTCATTTTCTACTTCACGCTTGGGGCGGGAACCGATTTCTTGATTCGCACGCTGTTGGTATATCTGCTGCTCCCCATGGTTTCTTTCCTGATGGCAACCATTTTGATTCTGCCTTATATGGTTATGATCAAGTTCTTGAGCACAAGATATTTCCTCTCTTTTGTTGCATTGTCGGTTTTGGTTGTAGGTGCGTTCTTCGTCTACTCCGAAATTCTCGGCGTTTTGCGCGAGCTGTTTGAAACCGGCTCCATCAGCTTTTTGTTCAGCAACGAGTTTGTTGACTTTTTGATGATGGCAAAATTGTATACTTACCCTGCAAACTCTTTGGCAGCTGTTCAAATGGGTGTTGATATGCAAATCTCTCTTATCATCACAATTTCTGTTGCAGTGGTAGCGCTTTTGGTAGCTTTCTTTGTCACGGGCGGACTTTACCGTTTGGTTCTTTACAGAAACCGTGACGGCAAAAAGAGTCGCAAGAAGTATAGCCTCGGTTTCCAACGCAGAGTTACCTCCAGCCTTATCAGAAAAGAATTCATCACGGTTTACCGCGAACCCAAATATCTTTTCTCTTACTTTGCAATTGCATTTGCAATGCCCTTTATGATTTATTGCAGCTACACGCTGTTTGAAACCTTGGTGCTCAACGCCCTTGGTCTCAGATTGGAATTTGCATTGGCTCTCATCGTTGTTCTTGTGTTCTCCATTTTGACGAACACCTTCTGTGCAACCAACATTACAAGAGACGGCAAATCCGCGCTGAAGGCAAAATCTTTCCCGGTAAAAGCGTCCAAGCTTTTGTTCTCCAAGGTAATTTTCTGCAGCATTATCAGCTCGCTGTCTGTTATTGCAAGCGTATTGTTGCTGTATTTCAGCTCGGCTATTTTCCCCGAATCCACAATTCAAATCGAACTTGTTGACGCAATCGTTGTTTGCGCTATCGGTCTTGTATTCTCTTTCTCTCAAATTTTGATTGCAACGAGAACCGACCTCAACGGTGCAGTTGTGGATGCTTCCCCTGCAGAGGTTGCAAAGGCAAGTGACAGAACCATTGCCAAGGTTGTTTCCATTGGCTTGATTCTTGCGGTTGCCATCGGTCTTTTGACGTTCTTCGTGTCGGTATTCTCGGGTGTTGATCCCGAGTTCATCGGCGGATTCGTCATTCAAGAAAGCTATGCATATCTCTTCCCGGCAATCATTGCAGCGGTTTATTTCGCATTGAGCCTTCTTTACTACTTCGTAAACATCGAAAAAGCATTCTCTAAACTCACCAAATAATGGGCACAGTCGCCAAGAGCGATTATGCACCCAAAATGAAGGAGGACCCTTAAATGGCAAAAAAATTGATATTACTTTTGCTGATAATTCCGATTGTCGTCATGATCATTCTGTTTGCGGCATCCGAAACCGTTGCAAACATGGTTGACGTGCACGTAGACGGCATCTATATTGTTGGCGATCCCGATAACGTTTATCTGGATTTTGACCAAAACGAAACCTTTACGTTTGAATACGTAGTTACCCCCACCGGTGCTAAAAACAAAGAGGTTTATATTCGCACAGCACCCTACGGTCAAGAGACCGAGGCGAAGTTCAACATTGCTATGGAACCCGGCAAGATCACACTGACCCCTGTGTCGATCGGTTCTGCCGAAATCACCGTTACCACTGTTGACAACGCCGAATCTGCAAAGTTTGTTGTTCACGTTACTTCTACAAAACTGCAGTCCATCGATGCAACCATTTCCAACGACGTGCTTGTATTGGGCGGCGAAGAGGGAGCAGACACGGCAAAGATCACCACGACCTTCTTGCCTAAGATCACCTCTAACACCACTCTCCACTACAAGTCCAGCGATGAAAGCGTTGTAACCGTATCGGCGGCAGGTGTTGTTCGTGCCGTTGGTCGCGGTGCTGCAACTATCACCGTTATTGCCGATGCAAACGAGAACATTACGGATACCATTGACGTGGTTGTAGAAATTGAGGGTACAATGGTTGCCCCCAATCCCAAGCCTACCACAAAGGGCGAGGGTGCCATCACCGTTTCCTTTGATTATCCCGAAACGATTACAGAAGAAAATCTCTCCTATCGCGTTCTTGATGCAAACGGAAACGAAATTGCCAACCCGAACGCTCTTCTTCGCGGTAAGTTCAAAATGCTTGCTTCCGATAAGGGACAAAAGGCGACTTTTGAATACGAATTTGTAGATGCAAGCTTTGTTGGCGACGTTACCGTTGAGATCATTCTCGAAATCGGCAACGAAACCGAAACGCTTTCTTGCACGGTTTCCAAGGTAGATACCATCAGCTTGGATTACGATAAGAGCGTTGTAGGCGTTTCTGCTGCAAGCAAGGGCGGCTTCTCTCTGTATTTCGAACTGATTCCCGCCGATATCGAGTACACCGTCGGTCAGGTCATCATCAGTAATCCCGAACTGATCTCCCGTGCGGCATCCGATATCAACGTAAGCGTAGTGGATGGCGACGGCCGTTTGACGCTGAAGACCTTGGGCAAAGCAGGAACCGTAACAATTTCGCTTACCATCTACAATGCATACGACGTTAATGACTACGTTGTTTTTGAAAAGACCATTGAAATTGGCGTTACCGCAATTGAAGTTGGCGAATACGCTAAGGACTACGGCCTTGAAAATCTGTTTACCGTTGGCGGTTACAAATATATTGACAACAACGGCGACGGTATGCCCGATGCAATGATCGATGCGGCATACGCTCTTACCGCCGCTCTCAACAAAGCAGAGCTGCTCGACGGTTATGATTATACCAAGAACTTCAAGTGGCATTCCTCTCAACCCGATAAGGTTACCATTCACGAAAAGACCGGTGTAATCTCTTATGCCGAAGGATATGCTCCCGAGGATAACGAAAATCCTCCGTTGGTCGAGTTCTGGGTTTCCTACACCTATGGCGATCAAGAAATTGCAAGTAAGGCGCGCTTTACCGTTCGTTGCGTAAAAGAAGGCATCAACGTTTACAGCTTTTCCGAGCTTTACTACGCAACCAAGGCAGAGGGACATCCCATTGTTTTGCAAGACGATATCGATGATGATTTCGGTTATTTGACCGAGGCTCACAAGGAGCAGGGCATTCTCGATATGGTAGAAAGCAAGCTTTACGAAAAGATCGACACCACCTACGACTACACCTACTATGAAAACATTGGCGAGGGCAGACCTCAAGTCATTACGCTTTTGCAATTCCACGAAGACCTTTACGGTAACGACCACAGAATCAGTGCACACAACGTTACCATGCAAAAGGGACTTGGTGACAACGGCAATAAGATTCCTGCCGAGGGCGCACTCTTCCAAGGTCCTCTCAACTTTGTAAAAGCGCAACTCGAAGAGGGAAGCATCCGCGGTGCAAGCGTTAAGGCACAGGATAACATCTGCTTTGCTATTTACGATGACGTTGACGTTGTAAACGCAAGACTCCTCGGTTGTGATTTGACTGAAGAGGGTGGACAGCTCAACCTGGTAGATCTGAACTGGGTAGGTACCACCGTAGAGATTCTCGGTACCAACGTTAATATTCAATACTCCAGATTGACCAACGGTAGAACCGTCCTCCGTGCATTCGGCGACGATAAGGATGCCCAAAAGGAAATCGAATTCACCGTTAGCAACTGTATTTTGCAACAGGCAAGAGAATTTTTGATGAGAGTTGGTTCTAACCGTTTTGTTGATAGTGCCAACGTTGATAACCTGGTTGATTTTACACCGGCTACACTTCCTTTCGATCTCAACCAAGAAGATTACGACATCAACTTCTCCAGCCTCCCCTTCACATCCGCTACTGCTTACAGCACTACTGTTAAGCAACGTTACTCCTCTTACAGCGACGCTGTTAAGGAAGTATACGAGGATGCTTATATCAACACATTCGTTACAGTAAAAGATAGCGTATTTATGGATACGGGTATCTTTGCAATCGCTATTGACTCCCACTTCTCGGGTTCCATGCTTCAGGACGGTCAAGCTGCTGTTGAAACGTTCTTGAAGAAGCCCGAGCTCGCTTCCAGATTTAGTTCATGGAGCAATATGGCAAAAACATCTTACGGTGCAAAGCTTACCCTTGAGGGTCAAATCGGTCTTTACAACTGGAAGCCCTTGGAGGATGTTGACAGCTCCACCTTGATTGAGGTTAGCGGCGTAAGAGAAGATATGAGCGAGGATGAAATCGCAATGGATCCGATTGCCGGATTGCTTTTGAGATTGAGACTCAATCTTCAAAAACTAGTTGAAAAAGCAAAGATGAAGTATCCTCAAATCACCACAATGTACAACGGCAAAGAATACGTCCACGCAGGTATCGCGTTCTTCGGTGGCGGTAAGAACTATTCCGTTTTGGAAATCGCCGATGGAGCGGGTGGCATGGTCGATGACCTTGCATCGCATCCTCTCTCCTTGACTGAGGCAGGCGAGTCCACACTTGAATTTGCCGCAGGTCCCGAAAGCTTCTACTTCTTTATTTGTTCCGGTGCAACCGTTGAAAGCGGCGGTTTCTCTCCTGATGCACAAAGAAAGATTCTTGAAAGCGAAGATGCATACGGCTTTGTTGAAAGAAAATAAACACCACCAAACACCTATTTCATTTATCTGATTATCTAACCAACTCCCAAATTACTACAACAAGGAACGCAAACGAGTCCACACGTTTATAATCCTTCATTTCTTTGTTCTTCAAAGGAGGAAATTATGAAAAGAATTATCGTTTGGATCACCGTCCTATCTTTGATTCTCGCGGGTGTATTCGCCATGAACGCGTGCAATCGCAGAACCGATGAGAGCGGCGCAACCTACGAGGTGAACACACCTGCACGTGATGAATTTAACCGTGTTATCATCACGCACGGTGAAAAGCCCGAGGATTACTTGAGTCGTATTACGATTACAAAAATTGAAAACGGAGTATCGTCTGTAGTGCCCGTAGAACCCTCTATGTTGGTCACTACAATCGATACGTCCGTTGCAGACGGTAACGGTCAAATACTGCAATTCACCTATTCCGGTCAAATGTTTTCCATTCCGGTTGTTGTCAAATACAAGGTTGAATTTGTAGTTGATGGCCACGCATACCGCACCTACCACGTCTATAACAAGGCGGGGTTGGATAACATCAAGAGCATTTTAGAGGAAGAAGCAAAGGCAGCTTCGGGTTTGGGCGACAAGCTCGATACCGGCAAATTGAAGCTGCACGAGCTTCTCGTGGCTCCCGCAAAAGCAGGCTACAGCTTTGCAGGTTGGTCTTTGAGTGCCGCTACCGACGAAACGGCAAAGATTGAAAACAATCTCGTTTCCCTTATCAGCGGTAACGTAACCTATTCGGCAATTTATGAGCCTGTTATGACAGAGATCCCCGAACTTTTTGCAGTCACTGCGATTTACGGGGATAAGCTTGCAGACGTTAAGCTTCCGGGCTCTGAAATTGGTCAATGGCAATTTAAGAATGCCGACGAAACCGTTGGCAAGGTAGGTGAGAACACCTTTGCGGTTCAATTTGTAGAGACCGCAACCGGTAAGGTTCTTGCCGAGGGAACTGTTGTTATCAACGTGGTAAAACAGGATGCCCCCGAGCTCCCTGAGCTCCCCGTTATCGAGGCGGTTTACGGAGACCTTTTGGCAGATATCGTTCTCCCGAGCTTCGATATTGGTGCATGGCAATTTGAAAATGTTGAGGGCACTGTTGGCAACGCAGGCGAAAACACCTTTGTTGTTCAGTTTGTAGATGCCCAAACCGCCGAGGTTTTGGAAGCAAGAACGATTACGGTCCGCGTATCAAAGAAGACGGTAACATTCTCAAACGTTGTAGAAAGCTTTGCTTACAACGGTGAGGTGCAAATTCCCACCTTCCAAACCGATGCTCCCGAATTGGATGCT
>JAFYRH010000285.1 GCA_017559555.1 Clostridia bacterium | reverse complement strand
CACAACCAACTAAATTGATATTTTTGAAAGATAAAAGGTGAATATTATGAAAAATTATCGTGTTACCGTAAACGGTGTTGCATATGACGTAGTAGTAGAAGAACTCAACGGTTCTGCGGCTCCCGCTCCTGTAGCAGCTGCCCCCGTATCCGCTCCCAAGGCAGCTCCCGCTACTGCAGCAGCTCCTAAGGCATCCGGCAATGCAGGTGCTATCGCTGTTAAGGCTCCCATGCCCGGCAGCCTCATCAAGGTCAACGTTAAGGTTGGCGACGCTGTTAAGAAGGGCGACGTTCTTTGCGTTCTCGAAGCTATGAAGATGGAAAACGACATTATGGCTCCTGCTGACGGTGTTGTTGCTTCTGTTGAAGCTGCAAAGGGTGCATCTGTTGCAACCGACGCAGTACTTGTAACCTTGAACTGATTTTCTTTTTGAAAATCTTGAATTTATCAGAAAGGAAATACGTTTATGGATGCATTGCTTTCAAGCTTGCTTAACTTTTGGCAATCTACCGGTGTTTATAAGCTGATCAACAGCGTTGAAGCACAGTGGTGGCAAACCATTGTTATGCTTGGCATTGTATGCGTGCTTGCATACCTTGCAATCGTCAAGGGCTTCGAGCCGCTTTTGTTGCTTCCCATTGCAATCGGAATGCTTTTGACCAATCTTCCCGGTGGAGGATTGTTCCATTCAAACTATTGGTTTTGTGACACAACAGAAATCGCTGATATGATGAAAAAAGCATACGAAGCTATTGGAACTGCTGATTTCGATAGTTTAATGAATCAATTGCGCGATTATATTGCTTATTACGATCTTACCTTTGTAGATGGCGTCAATAACATTACACACGAAATCACCTCCTATGAACAATTGCTTCATTGGGTACAAAACTATGGTGAGTTTGCTCCTTTTGCAAATAGCCTCTCTGCACACATTAGTTACGCGAACATCCTTCAACATGGCGGACTTCTCGACTTGTTGTATATGGGTGTTAAAACCGGTATCTATCCTTGCTTGATCTTCATCGGCATTGGCGCTATGACTGACTTTACTCCTTTGATTTCTAACCCTAAGAGTTTGCTCATTGGTGCAGGTGCACAATTTGGTGTATTTGTTGCATTTGCAGGCGCGCTTCTTTCCGGTGCTTTCACACCCGAACAAGCAGCTTCCATCGGTATCATCGGTGGTGCTGACGGTCCTACTGCAATTACCGTAACTAAGACCCTTGCTCCCGAGCTTCTCGGTGCAATTGCTATTGCGGCTTACTCTTACATGGCGCTTATTCCTATGATTCAACCCCCTCTCATGCGTTTGATGACAACCGAAAGTGAGAGAAAAATCAAGATGACCGCTCTTCGCCAAGTAAGCAAATATGAAAAAATTATTTTCCCCATTATGGTAACCATCGTTGTTGCCATCATTGTTCCCGATGCACTCGTGCTGATTGGTTGCTTGATGTTCGGTAATCTGCTCAACGTTTGCGGTGTGACCGACCGTCTTTCCAAAACCGCTCAAAACGAACTGATGAACATTGTTACCATCTTCTTGGGTATCAGTGTTGGCGCAACCGCAACCGCACAATCTTTCCTCAAGGGCGAAACTCTGCTTATCATTTGTCTCGGTCTTGTAGCATTTATGATTTCTACATTTGGCGGTCTTCTCACCGCAAAGATCCTGTGCAAAGTTACCGGTGGCAAAATCAACCCCCTTATCGGTTCTGCAGGTGTTTCCGCAGTTCCCATGGCAGCGCGCGTATCGCAAATTGAAGGACAAAAGGCCGACCCCTCTAACTTCCTTTTGATGCACGCGATGGGCCCCAACGTGGCAGGCGTTATCGGTTCTGCTGTTGCAGCAGGCGTTCTTCTTTCCTGCTTCGGCTAATTTTGATCTGATAGGAGTATATTTGAAATGGCAAAAGTAAAAATTACAGAAACAGTGCTTCGCGACTCCCATCAGTCGCTGATTGCAACTCGTATGACCACTGAAGAGATGCTTCCCATTCTCGAACAGATGGATAAAATTGGCTACCACTCTCTTGAAGCGTGGGGCGGTGCAACCTTTGACTCTTGCATGCGTTTTCTCAACGAAGATCCTTGGGAAAGATTGCGCATCATTCGTGATAAGGTTAAGAACACGAAATTGCAAATGCTTTTCCGTGGACAAAACATTCTCGGCTACCGTCACTATTCCGATGATGTAGTAGAATATTTCGTTCAAAAATCTATTGCAAACGGTATCGATATTCTTCGTATTTTCGATGCTCTCAACGATCCCCGTAACCTCAAAACCGCAATCGATGCAACTCGCAAAGAGGGCGGACACGTTCAAGCGGCTTTCTCCTACACAACAGGTCCCGTATACACTATGGAGTACTACTCCAAGTATGCAAAGCAACTTGAAGAAATGGGTGCAGATTCTATCTGTATCAAGGATATGGCAGGCCTTCTGAAGCCCTATGATGCTTACGATCTCGTAAAGACCATCAAGGAGTCTGTTAAGGTTCCCGTACAACTCCACACCCACTACACCGCAGGTTTGGCTTCTATGACCCTTATGAAGGCAGTTGAGGCAGGCGTTGACGTAATCGACACCGCTATCTCTCCCATGGCGCTCGGTACCTCTCAACCTCCCACAGAGGCGTTGGTAGCAGCTCTTGCAGGTACACCTTACGATACCGGCATTCAATTGACCGATCTCGATAAGATTACCAAGCACTTCACACCTTTGCGTGAAAAGT
>JAFYRH010000284.1 GCA_017559555.1 Clostridia bacterium | reverse complement strand
GGCTTGCTCCCGCCGCAATGAAAGGGTTGGGGCAACGGCGGCACCAAGGCACCACCCTACAAGGGGTATGGGCTTTGCCCTGTGCGTTTGTAATACAAAGGCGAAACTGGCGATAAAAGGAGGCATTGTTATGTCACAGATATTAGATACATACATCGAACAAAGCAAAGTTTGTTCCGATTTGATATTCAGAGATTGGAATGAATTTTTAGACCTTCTCTTTGATTGCGGTGGATCTGTTAATGAGATTCTTTGGTTTGAATATGTTTTGGAAGAAAAGCAAAAAGATTCGTTAGGCAGTGGCGGATGGAGCGACAAAGAAAATCCCGAATATATGTGGGCAGAAACAATGATATATGATAAGGATTTGGGAGCAAAATCTTTATCAGAGATTAAATGTCATATCGATTCTACTATCAAATTATATGCTCCTCATGTACTTGTTCCGTGTTTCTTTGATATCGAAAAATAGCATTAACCCCGAGAGATTTTGAATATCTCTCGGGGTTATCTCTTTGCCTTCTGCGTATTAAATTTTTGCATCAACGGACAGTCGAGGACGCCTGTCCCTACAATGTACTTTATAACATCCTTATGAGAAGTCCGCTTTGCCCTCTTTTTGTTTTGAGCGAAAAAGCTCTCAAATTTATGACTGATTTGTGAATGAATTGTGTTCTTTTTGTTTCTTTTTGCAATATGTGATATATTAGTATTTATCATTTTTAAAAAGGAGAAACATTATGAAGTACAGAGATTGGATCAAACAATGGCTTGATATTTATGTAAAGCCAAGCGTAAAGGAAAAAACCTATATCAATTATTCTACTATCGCGCGCGTTCATTTGATACCCGAAATAGGGAACTATGAGCTTGAGGAGTTGACTCTCCCCGTTTTGCAGAGCTTTATTGTGGAGCTTGGAGAAAAAGGCAATAAATTGCGTGGTAGAGGACTTGAACCAAGCACCGTTGGAGTGATAATCAGTGTTTTACAAAGATCGTTAAAATTCGCTTTTGAGATCGGAATAAGCACCGCAGAACATACTTCACACCTGAAAAGACCTAAAATAATGCAAAAAAACGTGGAATGCTTTACCGTTTCAGAGCAAAAAAAGATAGAAAGCCATCTGCTTTCAATCGCACCGGATAAAAAGCTTGGTATACTTATTTGCCTATATACCGGCTTAAGAATAGGTGAGCTTTTGGCTTTAAAATGGTCGGACGTAGATACGGGATATAATTTTATTTCTGTCAATGCTACCTGCAGGGACGCCTGTGTAAACGGTACTCAAATAAGAGTTTTAAGCACCCCGAAAACCGTTACGTCAAGGAGGGTCATACCCATTCCCAAGCAGCTAAAGCCGTATTTGAAGGCGCTTAAAAGGATAAGCAAGGGTGAATATGTAATATCGGGGAATAAGGAAAGGGAGGTCTCTGTCAGGTCATATCAAAAGATGTTTTCAAATTTGCTAAAATGCTTGAATATCAAGCATCGCGGGTTTCATTCATTGCGTCATACCTTTGCCACAAGAGCGCTTGAATGCGGTATGGACGTAAGAACTTTGGCGGAAATTATGGGTCATAAAAACCCACAAATCACGCTGAACAGATACGCTCACAGCATGATAGAGCATAAAATTGCCATGATGAACCGCGTCGGCAAATTCTTGCAATAAAACGAAAAATGAAGGGACAAGCGAACCACTTTTGCGCGAGCGTTTGAGGGTGTTTTAAGCTTTCGGACGCAAAAGAACGTTTGCGGGGCAAACGTTGTGGGGTTCGAGATATAATTTGTCAAGAAACAGAAAAAAACCGAACCTTTCGGTTCGGATTTTTCCTGTTTGGTGCAGATGAAGGGACTCGAACCCACATGAATCGCTTCACTGGAACCTGAAACCAGCGCGTCTGCCAATTCCGCCACATCTGCATTTTCGTGCGATTGCACAAACATTATTATAACACGAATTGGCAAAAAGTCAAGCCGATTTTTTGAAAAAACCGCGAATCCAGAGGAGTTCTTCTTTGCCTAGGACGTTTGTTAGGCGGATTATGGCAAAATAGGTTGCGGTGCTTAACAAAATCGCGGGGAGTGTGCCGATTTTGAGCGCGTGCGCGACGGTTGAGCCAAGGTGCGTGCTGACAAAGATCGATAGCGTGGGGAGCAAAAACCATTTTAGCGGCTTGAATCGCATTTTCGTGACCTTGACGAGCTTATAAATGCTTGCGCTTGAGTTGAAGATCTCACTGATGATGATCAGTGCGATATAACCGTAGATGCCCATTTTAGGAATGAGAATCCACACCATCACGAGCGAGCAGAGGGTATCGGTAATGTTGATCGCCATTGTGTAAAGATGCTCACCAAGCCCCTTTAGCATATTGTCGACGGTGGTGTCGAGGTACATTATCGGCACAACGTGTGCGACAAAGCGGATATATTTGCCCGCGTCGGCAGAGCCGTAGATTTCGGTGCCAAGCTCGTTTGAAAAGAAGATCATAATGCCGCTGACTCCGATAGCAAAGACGAGCGCGAGGTGGCAGACGCGCTCTGCGACGTATTTTATTTCGATTTTGTTATTTTGAATTTTCAGCTCGGCAAGCTCGGGCACAAGCAGTCCCGAAAAGGAGTGGATTATTGCC
>JAFYRH010000283.1 GCA_017559555.1 Clostridia bacterium | reverse complement strand
TATATCAATTTTATAACCAAGGATTTTCTGATAAGACGGCATACAGAATTCTGATTTATTTGATATATATGCACTAGAATAAATTAAAATTTGCCACGCAAGTATAACATAAAATAAATTAAAAATGCATATAACGGGTAAGCCGGACATATCTGCCACCTCATTGGCATAGCGAACAGATGCCAAAACATCCTGGGCGGTGGTTTCAACACCAAGATTAGAGTTATTTACCAATGCGGTAAAACGAATGCCACCTGCCGCTTCAATCTCTCGCATAACTTCAAGAGTCGATGCAGCATCCCTTGTTAAAGGACGGTAACAGTTGATTACCATCAGCATTTCATAATCGTTCTCCTCAAGAATGGAGGGCGCAAGTCTGCCAAGCACCAATGCACCGCGATCATCTCCGCCTACGTCTATGATAGCACGCATCCGGCGGTCATCGGTTAGGGCATAAAGGTCGGGCGGAAGTGCGGGAACATCGACGTTACTGTTTGCAAAATTGGAACAGATCAGTCGAATACCCGCTTCCTTCAACTCGATGGCACTGTCTTTAGAACGAAAATAAGGGTTGACGATGTCAAGATCGGCAAGGGTTACCGTTGGGTATTCCCTTTTAATCGCTTGTGCCAAGTTAACAGCGATGTTGGTTTTGCCGCTACCGTAATGTCCGCAAAGCAACAAAACGCGTTTGTTCATCATAATTTATTCCTCTGAATCTTTCCGCTCGTAGTTTTGGGAAGTTCATCGCAAAATACTACAAGACGGGGGTATTTATAGGGAGCGGTATGCTCCTTAACATAATTTTGAATTTCTTTTTTGAGCTCTTCTGTTGGCTCTGTTCCCTTTGTAAGAACAACAGAAGCCTTAACGATTTGACCTCTTACCTCATCGGGAGCGGCAGAAACGCCACACTCGAGAACGTAAGGCAACTCCATAATAACGCTTTCAATCTCAAAAGGACCGATGCGATAACCGGAAGACTTGATAACGTCATCGGCACGGCCAACATACCAATAGAAGCCATCTTCATCGCACCAAGCAACGTCGCCGGTGTGATAATAGCCGTCGTGCCAAACCTCGCGTGTCTTTTCCTCGTCACCGTAGTATCCGGTAAAGAGTCCGCAAGGAGCACCGTTTTTAACGTTGACAACAATTTCACCGCTCTCACCAACTGCAACGGGATTGCCGTCGGCATCCACAAGAGAAACATCATAAATCGGTGCGGGTTTGCCCATAGAACCGATTTTGTGAGAAGCACCGATCATATTACCGATGATCATTGTGCTCTCGGTTTGACCAAAACCTTCCAAAATCTGCAAGCCGGTTGCTTTTTCGAATTGGCGGTAAACCTCGGGATTGAGTGCCTCGCCTGCGGTAGTCATATGCTTAACCGAAGAGAGATCGTACTTAGAGATATCCTGCTTAACCATCATACGAAGCATTGTAGGAGGTGCGCAGAATGTGGTAATGTTATATTTTGCAAACATCGGCAAAATTTCCGATGCATCAAAACGATCGAAGTCATAAACAAAGGTTGCCGCTTCACACAGCCATTGACCGTAGAGCTTGCCCCACATAGCCTTAGCCCAACCCGTATCGGAGATGGTAAAGTGCAAGCCGTTGGGGTCGGCATTGTGCCAATATTTTGCGGTGTGGAAGTGACCAAGCGCATATTTATAATTGTGCGCCGCAATTTTGGGATATCCGGTGGTTCCGGATGTAAAGAACATCAGCATTAAGTCGTCACCGCCGGGAGCATCTTCCCCTCTGTTATAGTGAGAGCTGTAAAGCGGATATTCCTCGTCAAATGTTCTCCAACCTTCCCTCTCGCCTCCAACAATCAAAAAGTTCTTCAATTCGGGGCAAGTTTTTGCAGCAAGTTCAATTTGGGTTGCAGTATTGCCATCGGCAGTACAAAGAACCGTATTGATGCCTGCGGCTTGGAAACGATACTCGAAATCGTGCTCTTGCAATTGGTTGGGAGCAGGAATGGCAATAGCACCGAGTTTGTTCAAACCAAGCATTGCAAACCAGAATTGGTAGTGACGCTTGAGAACCAACATAACGCGGTCTCCCTTTTTGATACCAAGCGACTTAAAGTAGTTAGCGCACTGTGCAGAAGCTTTTTTGATATCCTTAAATGTGAATCTGCGTTCGGTCTTGTCGCCTGCAATATGAAGCATTGCAAGCTTTTGCGGTTCCTTATCGGCAAGTGCATCAACAAGATCAAATGCAAAGTTAAAGTTTTCGGTGTTTTTAAACTGAATCGATGTAGGCGTTCCGTTTTCGTCTTCGACAACGTCAACAAACTTTTGATAGATACGCTCTTTGGTATCTTTAATGGGTGCCGCAGTGCCTTGAATCAGCTTTGCGGGCATCAATTCGGGAATGGGTTCGCCCGTAGGATTGAGAACGATTGCATAAAATTCACAATCCTGACCGCCAACAGCAATCATTCCGTGAGGTGCGCTACTGTCATAATAGATGGTATCGCCCGCATTCAAAACCTCTCTGTGAGAACCTACTTGAACCATAAGACTACCCGAAATAACAATGTCAATTTCTTGACCTGCATGTGTAGTCAGTTCAATATCCTTCTTTTGTGCATCTTCGCTGTATTCACTGCGAACGTACAAAGGCTCCGCAATACGGTTTTGGAACGCGTATGCCAAGTTATAGTAAGTCATGCCGTGCGCTTGCTCGATGCGTTGACCGAGACCGCCACGTGTAACCGTGTAAGATTTCAATTTGGGGCTGACACCGTCGATAATATCGGTGACGTTTACACCAAATGCCAAAGCACAACGGTAAATAAACGCAAAGTTGAGGTCGCTTTGACCGTTTTCGCACGCGAGGTATTCCTCAACCGTTACGTCGGTCTTAGCCGCCATCTCCTCGGGAGTATAGCGTGTAATCTCGCGCAATTCGCGAATACGCTCCGCCATCTCTCGAATTTTGAAATCCAATCCGCTCATTTGTTTCATTTTTTCTCTCTCCGTTTCTTACCCTGGAACAAAAAACGCACTCGTCCCAAGGTGAAAATAACCTTGAGACGAGTGCAATCAATAACACCCGCGGTACCACTCAAATTGCGACATTGTCGCCACTCTTGGAGCCTGACAGCTCCTATGCATTTACGCAGCAATCACGGAAGGGGTCTACTTGAGAAAAACTCGTTCTTCCCTTCGGCTCGGAAGCTACAAATGCCGACTTGATTTTATGGCTCGCACCAACCGCCAATTCTCTGCAAAAATCTAATTGCCGACACACTCTTCGTCTGTGCCTTTTTAAATTATTAAGATTGTATCACACTTTTGGTTATTTGTCAATAGCTTTTACAATATTTCCAATTTATAATAAGAATTTCTCATTAAAGCTTGTTGCGCTGAATCTTACCACTAATGGTTTTGGGAAGTTCATCGCGGAAAACAACAATACGAGGATACTTATAAGGTGCCGTATGCTCCTTAACATAATTTTGGACTTCTTTCTTAAGTTCTTCGGTAGGTTCTGTTCCCTTTGTAAGAACGATAGAAGCCTTAACGACCTGTCCTCTAACCTCGTCGGGAGCGGCAGAAACGCCACACTCAAGAACATAAGGCAATTCCATAATAACACTTTCAATTTCAAAGGGACCGATACGGTAGCCGGAAGACTTGATAACGTCATCTACGCGACCGACGTACCAATAAAAGCCGTCTTCATCACGCCATGCGGTGTCACCCGTATGGTACATACCGTCGTGCCAAACCTCTTGGGTCTTTTCTTCGTTGCGGTAATAGCCCGCAAACAGTCCGCAAGGCACTTTTTTATCTGTTCTGACAACGATTTCACCAACTTCACCGTCGGCAACGGGATTTCCATCGGGATCAACGATATCAACGTCGTAAAGCGGAACGGGCTTGCCCATAGAACCAAGTTTGTGAGTTCCACCAATCAGGTTTGCAATGGTAAGTGTCAGCTCGGTTTGACCGAAGCCTTCCATAATTTGCAGTCCTGTTGCCTTTTCAAATTGACGATAAACCTCGGGATTAAGCGCCTCTCCTGCCGTGGTCATATGCTTGATGGAAGAAAGATCATATTTTGAAATATCCTGCTTGATCATCATTCTGAGCATTGTGGGAGGTGCGCAGAATGTTGTAATCTGATACTTAGCAAACATAGGAAGGATATCTGCAGCATCGAAACGATCAAAGTCATAAACGAAGATTGCACC
>JAFYRH010000282.1 GCA_017559555.1 Clostridia bacterium | reverse complement strand
GGTAGTCGGGGTCGAACCGACACGGTATCGCTACCACTGGATTTTGAGTCCAGCACGTCTGCCAATTCCATCATACCGGCGTATAACAAATGATATTATATCATATCCAAAATCAAAAATCAAGAGCTTTTTCAAAATTCTTAAAAATTTTTTCAACAAAGAAAGAGCACTCCCTCGCGGGAGTGCTCTTTGTTGTTTTATACAATCAAACTCAAAAGGTTATTCTTCAAATGTTCTTGATCAACCGAGAGGTTGGTGAGCGATTCGAGGGTTGCTTTCAAGGGAGCGAGGTCAACTTCCTCTGCAAAGATTTTGCCTTCCATACGGTAGGCATCACCGAGCGGAACGCCCCTGAGGTAAGAGAAGAGGTTGAAATCTGCAGGCACGGATGCACCGAGGCAGGCACGTGTCAGAGCGAGCATGGTATTTGTATCGTCTGCAAGCGGTTCTGTGACGTTCCAGCATCTGTCACCGAATGTGGGGAATGTGAAATAGAGCGCGTGGCGATAGTGCGGATAGTTATTACCTTCCCAAGCGCAGGTCTCGCCGCCGAGAATGCGGAAATCAACGTGCGGAACGTCTGCAGGATCCTTGCGCAAATTCCAATCCTTGAGCTTGTTCCACTTCATATAGAGGTCGACGTAGGTGTTGGGGTAGTCGGCATTGACAACCTCAAAGCCGGCTTCCACGAATGCCGCCATCGAGCAACCCTCAACGGGGCCGCGGTGAGGCATTGCAACGCGCCAGAATTCAATGAGGATATCGCGCGGAATTTCGGGTGCGTCATTCGAAATATCGATTTGGTCGTTCCACATCATCATCTTTTTGCCAAGGTCGTTCACAATGTTGTAAACGCGGTTGACAAAGTAATAGAAGCGGGGCAGGAGCGTGTCGTATCCCATGGGCAAGAAGCGTTCGTTGCAAACGCGGCACTTGCAGGTGAAGGAAGAAAGACGTGGCTCGCGTTGAATATCGTCCATAGAAATTTCATCGGTTCCCATGTGGATGTATTCATAGGGGAAGATTTCAACCACCTCGGTAAGAATGTTCTTGATGTAGGTGTAGCTATCCTCGTTACCAATGCAAATGTTCCAACCGCTGAGCACTTCCTCGCCGCCGTTTTCTTCTTCCACGGAGTGGCACTTGAGGTTTGCGAACGTCTTTGTCAAGTTAAAGCTGTGAGCCGGCAGGTCGATTTCGGGAATGACGTCGATGCCGAAGAGAGCAGAGTAAGAAACGATTTCACGCAAATCATCTTTGGTGTAGGTCGTACCGGGGGAGAGGGGAAGGTCGGGATAAACGTCGGAATAATAGGAAAAACCTTGGTGGTCGCAAAGGTGCAAATGGAGCTTGTTATATTTGGATTTTGCCATGCCGAGGATGATGGCACGAACCTCGTCCATGGGAACGACGTGACGTGCAGGGTCGAGCATTACACCGCGGAAGGTGCTGTTGGGGTAATCGTTGATGGATGCTTCATCCATTACAAATTGACCGTCCTCAAAGCGGATTGCTTGCGCGAGCGTTGCGGCGGCATTGACAAGACCGCGATAATCCTTTGCCATAATGCTCATTTTTCCGTCTTTAGCATAGAAGGAATAGTACTCGGGGCGATTGCTCGGCACCATTGCGGGATAAACTTCAATGGTCAGGGTTGCTTCGTCTCTTTCGGCTTGCACAAACTCGCCATAAGGCATCATTTCGTGAAGAACCGCCAAAAGATTTCTGCTCGGTCTGTCACCGCACCAAACCTTGAGGGGGAAGGAAAGGGTCATTGTATTTTCAAACTTTTGATAATTTTTCAGTCTTGGTAAGAACATAATAATCTCCATTCTGCCGCTATGCGGCGGCGCAAAATAATGATGAAATTCCCGTGTCGCTTGCGACAAAAATGGGTTGGCTCCCATTTTTAGGGAATTTTGCGCGTGAAAGAAGTGCGTGTGGGCTTTTGATTACGAAACTTTCACGCTAGCCTCCTGTCAAATGTTGTTGTGTTTATTATAGCATATCTTTTTGGAATGTGCAAGGTGGTTGTGAAAAAAACATATCAGATGTTGTTCGGAGTAGAATTATTTATCTGTAAATCAAATTATTTCATCCGGTGTTAAAGAAACACAGCTATCTGCTTGAAAAATTGGCGTTTTGTGGTATAATGGAAATAACAAACCAAACATTTTTAAATAAGGGGGAGCATATGATACGCAAAATTGCAAACACAATCGTTATAATTTTACTTTCGGCACTTTTACTCGCTGCAGTTGTTTTGGGCGCCGCAAGATACGTTTATCTTTCCCCCTCTTGCTACTCGGACAACGCAACCTTAACGGCAAAAGAAAATTACTACATTAAAAAATTTGCATTGGAATGCGTAGAGGCGCGTCTTTCGATTTTTGCGGACAAAAGTGACGTTGACAAACTTGGCTTGGATTCCAATAACCGCAAGCACGTTTTTATTTTTATCGACCGCGATTTTATGGATAGTGTCCGAAAAGAGGATGACGAATATATCATCCGCGTACAAACCTATGGAATGGAATCGGCATCAGACGATTGCGTATATGAAATTCATCTATCAAGCGATTTTGACCTAATCTTTTTCGGCCTTGATCCATAATGCAAAACAATAAACGCTAACGGGCACTTGAATAGGTGTCCGTTTTTTTGTTTTTGTCGATATGTCAACTTTGTTGACTCGATATGTTCTCGCTTTGCTGCGAACCCCAAAAACTCGCAATGCTCGTTTTTGAGAACCCCAGCCGCTCGCACTCGATATATTGTC
>JAFYRH010000030.1 GCA_017559555.1 Clostridia bacterium | reverse complement strand
GTAGGGGGAACCTGCATCTTGATGCAAAATTCTTCAACGGCATCAAAATAGGGCAGGTATTTTTCAATGAGGGATCTCAGGTGTGCATCGTTGGTTTCCTCATAAAGCATCTTGTACATAATGGCAATGAGGCGTGTCGCTTCGCAGACCTCAAGGCCGTGCAAGTGAGGTGCGTTGCCGGCTTCTACGTCAAAGAGCTCCCACGCGTGTGCCACGATGTGTTCCGATCCTGAAGCGGGGCGCGAGTTGCCGGTGTAAGCCATACCGAGTCCCGTCACCAAAAAGCCTTCCATAACAGCTTTGATGCAAGCGGGATCGCGGTCGGTCAGCTTGTAGCCGTTTTCAAGACATTTGTCGGTGGCGTCGATAACGTCTTTGCCGATCTTTTCGCAAAAATATTCGCCCGTGTAGTCGCGTGCAAGCTCCCAATCGAGCATGCCCGTGTATTTGCCAAACATATCGCCAATGCCTGCAAGCATCATATCCCAAGGGGCGTCTTTCATTACGTCAAGGTCGGCAATGATGTACTTGGGTGTGGTTGCTTGCACGGTTGCCTTGGAGCCGTTGAATAAGAACGGAGAACCCGCCGAGGCGTAACCGTCCATCGAGGGAGCGGTTCCGACAATGGCATAGGGGAGATTCAGACGGTAGGATGCCACACGGCAGGAGTCGTTGACTGTTCCCGAGCCGACCGCCAAAATGAGGTCGGGCAGGGGAGAGTAGGCAAAGATGTCCGCCTTTGCGGCAGGATCGTTTGCATTCAAAATGATCTTGCCAAGGGTTTCCACGTTCGGCAAAATGATATCTCCTTCCAGAATGAACTTGTGCGAAAATTTGTCTGCATCGCGAAGCACTTTTTCGCAAAGCTCGCCTGCGGCGAGATAGGTGTTCTTGTCTGCTACAAGGTAGATTCTGTTGTAATCCTTCAAAATTTCGGGGAGCTTGTAAATGGCGCCCGAAGAAATTTCGCAGCCCTCAAGAGGGGCGCGGTGCTTTTTCATTTGACAGTCGCAAGCAAATTCAATCATGATTTTCTCCGTTCAATGGTTTATTTGTGTCAAAAGTTGCGTGTGTTCTAAAATAATTATACCACACTCTTGCAAAAAATCAAGAAAGATGTTATAATATTTGCAAGATATTTTTGTATCGCCGCACAGCGGCATACCGGAGGATTACTATGAACGTTGACGCAATCAAGCAAAAAAAGCTGTATATATTCGATATGGACGGCACCATTTACCTCGGAGGCATTCCTTTTGATTTTGCCATCCGTTACATCAAAAACCTGCGCGCGGCAGGCAAAAAGGTGCTGTTTTTTACCAATAACGCATCGCACACCTCGCCCTTTTATCTCAAAAAGTTAGAGCGCCTTGGTTACGAGCCCACCGCCGACGAGATCATGACCTCGGGCGACGTAACACTCGCATTTTTGCAAAGATTCCGCGCAGGCAAGAGTGTTTATATGGTAGCCACCGACGAACTGATTGAAGAATATCGCGCCAGAGGCGTGAACGTTCTCAACGGCAGTGCCGAAAGAATCGAGAAAGCAGACATCGTCATCACCGGCTTTGACACCACGCTCACCTACGAAAAGCTCGAAACCGCTTGCCGCCTGCTCCGCGAGGGAGCGGAGTATCTTTCCACGCATCCCGACATCAACTGCCCCACAGAGGATGGCTTCATTCCCGATAGCGGAGCGATCGCCGCACTTGTGACCGCATCCACGGGAAAGACC
>JAFYRH010000281.1 GCA_017559555.1 Clostridia bacterium | reverse complement strand
TTTTAAGGGGGAACTTTTTGCAAAAAGTTCCCCCTTTGACCCCCTCAAAAACTCTCTAACAGTAAATCACTAAATAGAGTTGTTAGCTCACATACAAACGGACGGCGCAAGCCAAAGGCTTGCTTTGGCTGCCGCGAGCGGCTGGGTAGCGAAGCGGCGCGAGGGGAGTGAATGACACCACAGTGTGGTGTCAGAGCCCGAGCGTGACCGAGCCGCAGCGAGACCCACCAAGACCCCATCCGCTAAGAAAGTTGATTGGAACAAAAAAGAGTGCAGAAGCCGTGACTTCTGCACTCTTTTTTATTGCATTTCAGCAAGTAACATTTCAAATGCGTGATGTGTTACCGCGTTTCGCACTTGTGTGCGTGTGGCATTCTCTACACAAATGCGTTCACTGCGAAAGCCGTTTGGCGTTGCAATGCCGATATAAACGGTACCCGTAGGGTCCTTTTCGGTTCCCCCACCGGGGCCTGCATATCCCGTTGCCGAAAGTGCGTAGTCGGTACCGAAAAGCACTTTTGCTCTTTCTGCCATTGCTTCGGCACACGCGTGACTGACCTCGGTGTGCTCTTCGATAATGGAAGCATCCACACCAAGCACGTCGGTTTTGATACGATTTGTATAAGTCACCATTCCGCCTGCCAGCACCGCAGAGCTTCCTGCCACATCGGTAATGCACTTGGAAATGAGTCCTCCCGTGCAGGATTCTGCCGTTGCAACGGTTACGTTTTTTTCCTTCATCGTCTTAACCGCCAATGCGGAAATGCGACGAAGTTCCGTGCTTGAAACGATAGAAATTTTCATACCGTCACTTCCCTTTTACTCGAGCTCGAATACGCCCTTGTAGAGTTGATAGTATTGTCCCTTTTCGGCAATCAGTTTTTCGTGGTTGCCGCGCTCAATGATGCGACCGTGGTCGAGCACCATAATCACGTCAGAGTTGCGAACGGTGGAAAGACGGTGCGCAATAACGAATACCGTTCTGCCCTTCATGAGGGCATCCATGCCCTTTTGTACGATCGCTTCAGTACGGGTATCGATAGAAGAAGTTGCTTCATCGAGAATCATAACCGGAGGATCGGCAACTGCGGCACGCGCAATGGAAATAAGCTGTCTTTGTCCTTGCGAGAGATTTGCACCGTTGTTGGTCAACTCGGTTTGATAACCCTCGGGCAGACGTGTGATAAAGTCGTGTGCGCCTGCAAGCTTTGCAGCCTCAATGCACTCTTCGTCGGTAGCATCGAGCTTACCGTAACGAATGTTGTCAAGCACCGTGCCCGTAAAGAGGTTTGTTTCTTGCAAAACAATGCCGAGAGAGCGACGGAGATCGGACTTTTTGATTTTGTTAATATTGACACCGTCATAACGGATCTTACCGTCTGCAATGTCATAAAAACGGTTGATCAGGTTTGTGATGGTTGTTTTACCGGCACCGGTTGCACCTACAAAGGCAACCTTTTGACCGGGTTCGGCAAATACGCTAACGTCGTGGAGAACCGGCTTGCCCTCTTCGTAGGCGAAGTCTACGTCGGTCATACGAACGTCGCCACGCAGTTGCACGTAAGTTACGGTTCCATCGCTGTGGGGATGCTTCCATGCCCATACACCGGTGTGGTGGTCGGTTTCACGAATGCTGCCATCGGGGAGAATTTCGGCATCAACAAGAGTTACGTAACCGTCGTCAACCTCGGGTTCGGTATCCATCAGCGTGAATACGCGTTCGGCACCTGCCATAGCCATAACAACCGAGTTGATTTGTTGAGAAACTTGGTTGATGTTACCCGTAAATTGCTTTGCCATAGAAAGGAAGGATACGATAATACCTGCGTCAATCGCAGCCAAGCCCACAAACAAGCTTTGAATACCGGGGTTGGGGATGCCGACAACAAGAAGCAAGCATCCTGCCATTGCAATAACGGTGTAAAGCACGTTACCGATGTTCATAATAATGGGGCCGAGCATATTGGCACACGCATTTGCACGATAACCAACCTCAAAAAGCTCGTTGTTGATTTCGTCAAAATCCTTTTGGCTGGCTTCTTCGTGGCAGAAAACCTTAACGACCTTTTGACCGCTCATCATTTCTTGAACGAAGCCCTCGCCCTTACCAACTGCCTTTTGCATAGCCATAAAGAAGCGAGCGGAGTTGCCGCCAAAGAACTTGGTAACAGCAACCATAAGCACAACGCCCAAAATCAAAATGAGGGTTAAGTACAAGCTGTAATACAGCATAATGAAGAACACACTGATAACGATAACGCTTGCACGAATCAGGGTAGGAATCGATTGACCGATCAACTGACGCAGTGTGTCGATATCGTTGGTGTAACGGCTCATAATGTCGCCGTGCTTGTTGGTGTCAAAATACTTGATGGGCAAATTTTGCATTTTTGCAAAAAGTGCTTTACGCATCTTACCCAAAAAACCTTGCGTAATACCTGCCATCATTTGGGTCTCCAAGGTGACGGCAATAATGGAAACTACGTAAAAGCCAATGAGAAGAAGGACTCTGGGAACAATATCTTGTTTTGCAACTTCCCACGCCACGCCATTATCCAATGCATAGGTGATGGCGTTGATAACCTTTTCGAGGAAGATTGCGGGAATTGCCGAGGTAACTGCACAAAAGATAATGCAAACAATAGAAACGGGGAGAAGCACGGGATAGAAGCCGAACAGCATTTTCAAAAGGCGCTTGAGCACGCCAATGTTCATTTTGCGAGGAGGCATCATTCCCATTCCGGGTGCACCCTTGGGACCGCCTGCAGGAGGATTAAACTGCTTCATTTTGTTCACCTCCGTTTGTTTGTTGCTCATATACCTCGCGGTAGATTTGGCTTGTTTTGAGGAGCTCCTCGTGTGTTCCCTTATCGGAAATCTTGCCGTTTTCCATAACCAAAATCAGGTCTGCATCCTGCACCGAGGAGATGCGTTGTGCAATGATGATCTTGGTGGTTTCGGGAATATAGGATTTAAATCCTGCACGAATGAAAGCATCGGTCTTGGTGTCAACCGCGCTGGTGGAGTCGTCGAGAATGAGAATTTTGGGTTGCTTAAGGAGTGCACGTGCAATGCAAAGGCGTTGCTTTTGTCCACCGGAGACGTTGGTGCCTCCCTGCTCAATCATACTGTCGTAGCCATCGGGGAAGGAACGCACAAATTCGTCTGCTTGTGCAAGTCTGCAAGCTTCCTCAATTTCGGCATCGGTAGCATTGGGATTACCCCAACGCAAATTCTCTTTAATGGTTCCTGCAAACAAAAGATTCTTTTGCAAAACAACCGCTACACTGTTGCGCAAGCTTTCAAGCGAGTAATTTCGTACGTCTACACCGCCAACCTTAACAGAGCCCTCGGTGGTGTCATACAAACGGGGGATCAGTTGGATAAGCGTCGATTTACTCGAGCCCGTACCACCGATAATACCAACGGTCATACCCGATTCAATGTGCAAATCGATATCGGAGAGAGCAAACTTTTGCGCTTGTGCGGAATATTTAAAGCTAACGTTTTCAAAATCGATAGAACCGTCCTTCACCTCGGTGATGGGGTTTTCGATCTCGTGCATATCGGGAACTTCGTCCAAGACCTCACATACACGCTTTGCCGCCTGTGCGGAAATGGTAAGCATAACGTAGATCATGGAAAGCATCATCAAGGACATCAAAATTTGCACACCGTAAGTCAGAAGTGCCGAAATTTGACCAATTTGTACGCCCCATTTGCCACCATCGATAGCCATAAAAGACCCCAGCAAAAGAACAACCGCCATATTGAAATACATACAGAAG
>JAFYRH010000280.1 GCA_017559555.1 Clostridia bacterium | reverse complement strand
AGAAATGCAGGTGGAATATTTGTAAACGTAGAAGCAGGAGTAGAAGTGCGGAATGCGCATCCACTCGTAAGCAATTTGCTTATCGCAAGCTACGCGAGGACCAAAATACTTCTTGACAAGCTTGTAATAGTGCTTGTTAATGGCATCGGCAGTCAACGGGATGCCCTTTTCGCACATAGCGTGCATATCGCGTTCGAACTCTGCAAACATGGTTTGACGGTAAAGGGTTCCCTTGTAGGTCTCCATCAATTGGTTGAGAATGTAGAGCTTTTCGTCATCGCTTTGGCATTCTGCAAGCATTCTGTGCGCCATAAGGAGCTCGTTAACGGTAGAAGCTACCTCTGCCACAAAAATGGTGTAGTTAGAGTTGTGAGGCTCGTTGTAGTTGGTGGAGAACCAAGTGTGCATCGAGTGTCCTGCTTCGTGTGCAAGGGTGGAAACGTCATCGAGCTTGTTGGTATAGTTGAGCAGAATGTAAGGCTCTGTTCCGGGAGCTCCCGAAGAGAATGCGCCGCCTCTCTTGCCGCGGCAAGGATATACGTCAACCCATCCCTTTTCGCAAAGACCTGCGCGCAGGTTGGATTCATACTCTTCGCCAAATACCTTTACAGTCTTGAGAACTTCTTCAACTGCCTTTTCGTAGGGGTATTCGGTGTCGATATCTCCCATCAAAGGGGTGTAGATATCGTAGAGGTGCAGACGTTGCAAGCCGAGAACTTCCTTTTTCAAATCGTAGTAGTCATACAAAACGGGAAGTCCGGCGCGTACTGCGCTGATGAGGTTGTTGTAAATAACGGGAGTTACTTCATCTCCAAAGGTGGATGCGGCAATAGAACTTTCAAAGTTGCGAATTTTTGCGGTTGTGGTTGCTTCCTTTACTCTGCCCTCGTACATAGTGGCAAAGGTGTTTGCAAATTGCTCATAGGTCTTGTAAACACAATCGAATGCAGCCTTACGTACTCTGCGATCCTGACTCATCAGGTACATCACGTAGTTGCTATCGGTAATTTCAACCTTTTTGCCCTCTGCATCGCGAATCTTGCCAAAGCGAAGGTCGGAGTTGGTAAAGATGCTGCGAATGCCGGTGTGAGAACCGAGAGCATCCTGCATGCGCGACATCAGCATTTCGCACTCGTCGGAAAGGGTGTGCTCTTTTTCGAGCATGATCTTATCGATCATACGGCGGAAGGTCTCAAGCTTGGGGCACTCCTCAAACCAAGCTTCCACAACCTCGCGGTCGAGCTTGAGAATGTAAGGAGTAACAAACCAGGTTGCCTCACCTGCTGCAATGGCAAGGCTTCTTGCTCTCGAGCTCAATGCTTGCGCATTGTTATCGGAGGTATCTACCGAAAAGCTCAAAGAGGCATACTGCCAAAGTTTGTAGATAACCTTTTCGGTTTCTGCCATATCGGCAAGAGCCGCATAAAGCTGTTCTGCGCTCTTGGTAATGGTTTTTTCGTGCGCACGGAAAGCCTTGATCTGCTTTTCTGCCAATGCGTAATCCGCGTTGAATGCCGCCTCATCGGCATAGATAGCCGAGAGATCCCATTTATATTTTTTGTCGATATCTTTTCTTTCAAGTACCATAATCATTCCTCCAAACGGGTTTTTCTATGAATTTTTCTTATTATACCACATTTTGGCAAAAAAATCAATAGAAGCGGCATTTTTTCATCATTACTATTTATATATAAGGGCGCTCTGCTCCAAGAAACACCCGTCACGCCTGCGAGCGGATGATATACTCGATGAAAAAATCAAAAAACTGTGTGCTTTTGTCTGTGTTTCTTGCATAGGTTAGCTTGTTTTTATGCATAAAATGAATAATTATTCGTTATCTGATTTTTGAAAATCTAAAAAAACAATCATTTTGCCGTCATTTTAAACAAACCCAAGCATCGCGTTTGCCTTGTTTTGTACAAAAATTATGAAAAATAAAAAGTTTTTCAAAAGCACTTGACAAATGCATAATTATGCAGT
>JAFYRH010000279.1 GCA_017559555.1 Clostridia bacterium | reverse complement strand
GAATGGCAAGCTGAATATCGGGAAGCGCCGCGCTTGCCGCAGGATCCTTATATCGCAACTCCGGCTTTTTGGCAAAAACGCCAAAGCCCGAGCAAGGCACGTCGCAAAGCACGCGGTCAAAATTCCCGAGCCACGCCTCGTTGGTGTTTCTTGCATCGCGTTCCTCGGTTTGGAGAATGGAAATACCAAGTCTTGCGGCACCGCTCTCAACGAGAGAAAGTTTGTTTTTGTGCAAATCGCAGGAGATTACCTCTCCCTTGTTTTGCATATCGATGGCTGCCCCAAAAGACTTGGAACCCGGGCAGGCACAAGCATCCAAAACGCGCATACCCGCTTTTGCATCCAAAGCCTTGACACAAAGCTGAGAGGCTTCATCCTGCACAAAGAAGAGACCTTCGGAAAAACCATAAAGCTCGGTTACGGGAGATTTATCGCATACGCGAATACCAATGTCGCTCTCCGTGGTGGGGAGTGCGCGAATGCCCTGCTCGTCGAGTTTGGCAATCAGTTCTTCGCGTGTAATGCGGAGCGTATTTGTGCGCAAATTCAAGTCGGGGTGCTCGCCAAAAGCGGCAAAAAGTTGTTCGGTGCGGGAAAGTCCAAATGCGGCAACAAAGCACTCGCAAAGGCTCTCACAAAAAGAATATTTTACAGACAAATAGCGAATGGGATCCTCTTCCTTTTGGGGAACGGGGATTTCTTTTCCGCTTCGAATAAACGCGCGCAGAATGGCATTGACAAATCCGCGACTGCGCTTGCCTGCCATATTGACCGTTTCGTTTACGGCGGCGTGATCGGGCACGCGGTCAAGGTATGCAAGCTGGTAAAGCCCCAAGCGCAAAAGTGTGCGCACGTCGGGGGAAATATCCGCGCTTCCTCTTTGACAAAGCTCGTCTATGATGGCATCGAGCGTGATTTGGCGCTCGATAACACCGTAAACAAGAGCGGTGAGAAGTCCGCGGTCGAGTGTGGTTAGGTCGGAACGTTTGATGGCAGTATCAAGGGCGATGTTGGAATACTGCTCTGCCGACGAGCATTTTACCAAAACGTCATATGCAATTTTACGAGGGTCGCTCATACGTCGGCTCCTTTCCTACCCGTGTGGTATTTTTATTTTACAATTTCCTTCATCATGGGAATAAGATTTTTGGCGACGGTGTTATGTCCGTCGCGCAAGGGGTGCAGAGGCACCTCGGGGATCCAACCAAAGGAATCGATAAAATGCACGTGGCAACCGTTCTTTTGGTTGTAGTCGGCAATCATTTTGCCAAGCTCCTCGTGGAATGCGCCCACAAAAGCAGAAAGCGAAATGATGACAGAATTGGGATTATGCTCGCGAATGACGTCAAGCAGTTCCTCATATTTTTGCAAATACAGTTCCGCACCCTTGGAGCGGTCGTTGGCACCGTGGTTGATAAGGATGTAGTCGGCACTCTTGTGTGTAATGGGAGAGCCGTCAAAATTATAAGCGTAAGAAACGGGAGCAGGCGGAACGTCACCCGCACCTGCGCGTGTAACACCAACCGCGCCGTAGCCCATAAAGATGGGACGCAGGTCGAGTGCCTCGGCAGTTTGCCACGCGTATGTTGCACAAACGTCGTCTTGATAACAGCGCATCAAGCTTTCAACTGCTACGGTGGAAAGAACCTCTCCGCCGTTGTTGAAATCGGTATCAATGAGCACACCCTCGGTGATGGAATCGCCAACAAACTCGATGGTCTTGCGCGTGTCGGGAGCGATTGCAATGGGACATTCGGTTTGTACACCCACAAAAGAAACCTTGCTCGTGAGCGGATGATACCAACGGCGGTCAAGCTCGGTGCCGCCCTTGTAAACGATACGGCAAACGTGGTCACCATCCTCTTTTGCCATAATGCGAATGTGCGAATCGATATTGGCTTCGATCATATCACCGCCATCGATTTGAATCCACAAATGCAGACGGGGTTGCGCGTTGGAAACGATATTAAATTTTGCAACTGCCATTCTGCCGCGGAACGCAAACTCAATATAAGAGCCCGTAGCCGTGGCTGTCGCGCAGTCAGCGCCTCTATCCCATCGACCTGTGAGTCGAATGCTTTCATGTGTGTAAGGAATATTCATAAGTCTTTCCTTTCTTATCCGTCCTCTTTTTGGGAGAGCATTTTGCGCTCTGTGCGCGAAAGCTTATATGCCACCCACGGGGATTCATCATCGTAAAGACAAAGCGTACCGTAGGGACGTTCTTCATAGTCGAGGTCTCCCTCATAGTAAATATCGGCAAAAACCCAAAGGGTTTCGGGGGTAATTTCGATATTGTCAAAAACAATGCGGTAGTAGGTATAAAGTGAGGTCTCGGTGCGTGTTGCCGCACTCGGATAATAACGCTCCATCTTTAATGCCTCATTGTTTGTATTGTCATCGCGATTATCGGGGGTAAGGTCAATGGTGGTAATGAGAGTCAGGTCAAAAAGCTCCTCGCTCTTGTCGGGAATAGCGGCAAGTCCGTAATCCTTGGCAAGATTTTTGATAGTGCTGTTGTTATAACGGAACACCAATTGCACTTGCTTTGCCTCGGGAATGAATACGTATTGCGTAATAGAAAAATACCCACGATTGTATTCGGCTGTGGTAATGGTATCTTGCATTTGATATTGCAGAACAAGGTCGTCGCCACACTTTTCGTAAGCATCGCAGAGAACATCATTCTTCATCAAATATTTGACCTCTTCGGGGTCACCCGAAGAACACATACGCCAAATAAGAATGCCGCAAATCAGGCACAAAAGCAGCGAAATGCTCCATTTGACCACGCGACCGAAAAGGCGCATATTATGGTTAGTTGTCATTGTTGTTTTCCTTTTTTACAAGTTTATAAAGATAGGGTTCAAGAGCAACGCCCATACGTACAGGAGTGTCGATTTTTGCCGACTCACCAATGAGCAGAACAATAAAGTCCGCCGCGCGTGTGCAAGCGGTTTCAAAATTGTCGCCTTGCATCAAGGAACCGAGCAAAACAGAGGCGAAAATATCCCCCGTTCCGGGATAGGAAATATCTTGGCAGGTGCGCTTGATCCAAAAGATGCGCCCATCGGCATCTCTGCCTGCATTGGCAACAATACCTCCCGAAAGTCCAATACCCGTGATAACAATTTCGCCACGGCAAACATGGGAAAGCTTTTGGAGAAGCGATAGAACATATTCCTCAACTTCCTCCCATGAAAGTGTTGCGGTATCGCGATAGGGGGTATCGGTAAGGAAGCAAGCCTCGGTAAGATTGGGAGTAATAACCCGAGCATGGGTGCTCAGCTCGCGAATGCCGTTGGCAAGCGCCTTGGTGTATGTAGAATAAAGTACACCGTCATCCCCCATAACGGGGTCAACGAGAATGATTGGTGTTTTTCCTGTTTCGTCGGTTGTTTTTCCAAAACGCTCGATGAATTCGCGCACAACCGCAATTTGATCAACACTGCCAAGAAAACCGGTGTAAATAGCCCCAAAGGTCATATCAAGGCGGTCAAAATGTGCCGCGATGTGGTGCATATCATTGGTCAGGTCGCGGAAATACAAATCATCAAATCCACCCGTGTGGCTGGAAAGAAGCGCGGTTGGTAGCGGAATCGTCTGATATCCCATTACCGAAAGGGTGGGAATAACAACCGTGAGTGCGCATCTGCCAACGCAGGAAAAATCGTGTATTGCGGCAATGCGCCGCGGCGGTAAATATTGCATATATCTTCCTTCTTTTTCGCAGAACGCGAAAGGTTTTGGTGCATTGTAACAACAGGAAGTTTACGTCCCTCTCCGTCACCCGTCGCTACGCGACGTTTGCCACCTCTCCCAAAGGGCGAGGCCTTATAGTCCACAGGGCTCTCCCTTTGGGAGAGCTCTCGCGAAAGCGGGTGAGAGGGTAAAAACAAAGATTTCGTTGTTACTACATATTAGGGGTTCAAATTTTAATTTTTGAGTCGGTCGAGGGCGTTTTGCAGAATGATTTGCGCCGAAAGGGTGTCGATAACGCCCTTGCGCTTTTGTCCGCGCGTGTTGGTCTCGTTGAGATAACGCGAAGCGCTCATGGTGGTCATGCGCTCGTCGATCATCGCAACGGGAATGTCTTCGAGCTGCTCACGCAAAAGTCCTGCAAACTCGCGGCAGCGTTCAGCGCGAAAGCCCTCGGAGCCATCCATATTTTTGGGGAGCCCCACAACAATGGCAGAGACCTTTTGCTCACGTGCGACCTCGGCAACCTTATCGGCAGTTTTTTGAATGCCACCCGGGCTGACGTACCCAATACCCGAGGCGAGAAAACGGCTCGCATCGGAGACCGCAAGTCCGGTTCTCGTATCGCCAAAGTCAACACCCAGAATGCGACCTTTTGTTGCTTTGAGATCTAAAATCGTTACTTCTTGCATAATAGCTTCCTCTTATTTGGCGGTCAGAACATCGCCAACAGCAATCTTTCTGCCGTTGATAAAATCTGCCGCCGCCATTCTCTTCTTGCCCTCGGGGAGAACAGAAAGAACAAAGATAGAACCCGTGCCGCAAGCAACCTCAATTTTGCCGCCTGCAAGGGAGAGCACCGTTCCCGCAGGTGCGAGAGTTCCCTCTCGTTTTGCAACCTCGGTGGTGGGAACCTTAAGCATTTTGCCGTCGGGGGTGTAGGTGAATGCGAGCGGAATGGGAGACAGACCGCGAATTTGGTTGTGCACTTCCATTGCCGATTTTGTAAAATCGATGAGGCAATCACTCTTCTCAATTTTTGCGGCGTAGGTTGCAAGGCTGTCGTCTTGCTTGGTGCGTGTCAGTGTTCCCTCGCGAAGCGCTTTGATGGTATCAAGGAGCGTGTTTGCTCCACATTCGCCGAGCTTATCGTGAATGGTTTCAAAGTTGTCGTTCTCTTCAATAGCAACTTTGCCAACAAGGAGCATATCGCCCGTATCAAGGCCTACGTCCATCATCATAGTGGTAATACCCGTCTCGGGCTGACCTTCCATAATGGCACGTTGCATAGGTGCCGCGCCGCGATAGGCAGGCAGAAGTGAGCCATGCACGTTGATGCAACCGTACTTGGGATAATCGAGCACGTTCGCCGGCAAAATTTTGCCATACGCCACAACGATAATGAGGTCGGGCGCGAGCTCGGAAAGCAGAGTTGCAAACTCCTCCCCGCGCAGGGTGCCCGGTTGGTAAACGGGAATTTCCTTTTCCATCGCGTACACCTTTACGGGTGGCGGTGTCAAGGTGTATCCACGTCCCTTGGGCTTATCGGGTTGGGTCACAACGCCAATCACGTTCTCTCCTGCTTCAACGAGTGAACGCAGAGAAAACAAAGCAAAATCGGGGGTGCCCATAAACAGAATTTTCATACTCATTCGCTCAGTTCCTCAATCATGCAATCAATAAAGAGCTTGCCGTCGAGATGGTCGATCTCGTGGCAAAATGCGCGAGCGAGAAGGTCACTTCCGCTCACTTCGTATTCCTCACCGTGGCGGTTGTATGCACGAACGGTGACGTGCTTGGGGCGCTTGGTAATGCCCCAGCGGCCGGGGATGGAAAGGCATCCCTCTTGCTCTTGTTGCTCACCTGCATAGGCGACGATGCGGGGGTTGATGAGCTCATACAGTTCCCCCTCCTCTACCTCGACAACAGCAATGCGACGAAGTACACCTACCTGAGGCGCGGCAAGACCGACACCGTCGGCTGCGTGCATGGTCTCGATCATATCATCGAGAAGCGTGATGATGCGAGGGGTAATTTTTTCAACGGGACGGCAAACCTTGCGGAGTGTCTCGTCACCGTGCTTTACAATTTTGAGTTTTGCCATAATAGATTCTCCATTTTACAGACTTGACGGATTTAAATCAATGCTCAGCGTTACTTTTTTGCTCACTCTCTGACCGAAGGTCGAGAGCAGTTCTGCCAGCATTGAGAGCGTGCGACGCGTCAGCTTGCACTTGAGCACCATACGCATACGGTATTTGTTATCCACCCGATAAACAGGGGCTTCGAAAGGTCCAAAGGTTACCAAGGTAACGTCCTTGTAGTCCCCCTCTGCCATTTCCTTGATCATTTGCGCCATCATGGTAGTGGCGCGCAACAGTTCGGTTTCATACGCACCCGTAACGGTCAAAAGAGCAATATCGCAGAAGGGTGGGAAGGTCAAAAGCTTGCGGAGTCGTATTTCGCGCTCATAAAAGCTTTCGTAATCCTGCGCGCAGGCAAGACGAATGATTTCGCTATCGGGATTATTGGTTTGAATGACTGCCATTCCCTCTTTGTCGGCGCGTCCCGCGCGACCGATGACCTGCGTCAGCATTGCAAAGGTTTTTTCTGCGGCACGGTAGTCGTCGAGATAAAGAGAAGCATCGGCAAGCAGAACACCAACGAGGGTAACGTCGGGGAAATCGTGCCCTTTGGTGACCATTTGTGTGCCGAGGAGAACGTCTGCCTCGTGTGCACGAAAACGACCAAGCAATTCGTCATACGCGAATTTTGTGGTGGTTGTGTCGGTATCCATACGCAAAATGTTCGCTTTGGGAAGAAGCGTTTGGAGCTCTTCCTCAACGCGTTGCGTGCCAAAGCCCATGCGGGCAAGATGCTCGGAATGACAGTTGGGACACTCACGGGGGAGCGGTATGCGTTTGCCGCACCAATGGCAAACAAGGTCGCCCTCGTGCCAGGTTCCTCTGCGCGTGTGATAGGTCATTGCCACCGAGCAGGAGGGGCAAGTCACTGCCTCACCGCAGGAACGGCAACTGATGAAGTGATTATATCCACGACGGTTGATAAAGAGAACCGCTTGCTCACGTGCATTTGTCACGCGGCAAAGTTCCCCCATCAATTCCTCACCGAGAGGAGAAAGACTTCCCCCTTGCACTTCACTGCGCATATCGGCAATTTTGACCTCGGGCAATTTGGCGGCACCAAAGCGGTGTTTGAGCGTGATGAGTGTATAGACTCCCTCTTTTGCCTTTTGGTAACTCTCAAGCGATGGCGTTGCCGACGAAAGGAGCATCAATGCCTTGTTGTGTGCGCAACGGTAGCGCGCAATATCACGTGTGTGGTATTTGGGGTTTTGGTCGGATTTATAGGTATGTTCTTGTTCTTCGTCAATAATGATCGCACCGAGATTCTTAACGGGCGAGAAAACTGCCGAACGTGTTCCGATAACAACGTCGGCACGTCCGTCACGAATACGACAGTAAGCATCGTATCTCTCCCCTGCAGAAAGCCCCGAGTGGATGACCGCTACACGCTCACCGTAGCGCGCGCAGAAGATCGACACCGATTGAGGGGTGAGTGCAATTTCGGGCTGCAGTACAATGACACCGCGCCCCTGGTCTAACAGTTTATCGATGAGTGAGAGCATGACGCAGGTCTTACCGCTTCCCGTAACACCGTAAAGCAGTGCTGCTTTGGCTTCTCCCGAATCGACAAGAGACGAAAGCGTCTTCATAGCCGCTGATTGCTCATCGTTTAAGTGAATGGGCGTTCTGCCCAAATATTTTGCATTGCCGTAAGGATTGCGCTCTTGACGCAACTGCAGGGTTGTGACAATCCCCTTGTTCAACAGCGTTTTGAGCGGTGTATCGGTAACACCTGCGCGCTCCTTGATTTCGGTTGCCGTCATAGGCAATTCACTCTCCAAAATGGCGGCAAGTGCCTTTTTTTGTGCCTCAGAGGTCAGTTTGACATCTTTGATGATCTCACCGTCAATCAACGCATACGCATCCGTGTGGGAAATGGCAACCTGCCAAACGCGTTCGGTTTTCTCTCCTTTGGCTTCCTCAAGCACGCTCTTTTTTTGAGCAATACCCAATGTGCAAAGATGCTTGAGTTTGAGTTCAACCCCCGCCCCAAAACGGCGGCGCAATGCATCGAGTGAGATCTCACCGTTTTCGCGAAGGTATTCATATACAAACAAATCCGACGATGGTACTTCGTCGG
>JAFYRH010000278.1 GCA_017559555.1 Clostridia bacterium | reverse complement strand
GGTGCAATTTTGCTTTATATTTGGAGGCGCAAAGCTTATTATAAATAGGTAAGAAAAATTTAAAAAATCGACAAAAAAGCCTTGCATATTGAATGTCTTTCTGCTATAATATAAAATGAGGGTATGTGGCCCTCAATTACCCAGAAAGGAACCAGAAGCGTTGCTAAATTTGATCAAATCCAAGCTTTCCGAATCGTTTTCTTCCATTATTCCCATAGCGCTTATCGTAGCGGCATTGGCAATTACGCTTACCCCTATGGAGCCGGGCATTTTCCTGCTCTTTCTTTTTGGCGTAGTATTTTTGATTTTCGGTTTGTCGCTTTTCACCATGGGGGCGGAAATGTCGATGCAAACGATTGGTTCTAAAATTGGTACATATCTTGCAAAATCGAATAAAATTTGGCTTATCGCGATGGTTAGCTTTCTCATTGGTATTTTTGTTACCATTTCCGAGCCCGACCTGCAAATTTTGGCAGGGCAGGTAGCCGATCTTTCGGGCAACGCTGATATGAACCTTATACTCACTTTAACCATTTCGGTTGGTGTTGGTATCTTCTTGGTTATTGGTATGTTGCGCGTTATGTTCAAAATCAGCCTTTCTGTTTTGCTTCTTGGCTTTTATGCCATTACCTTTGCACTTTGCGTGTTCTTTGTTTCCTCCGATTTTTGGGCACTTGCGTTCGACTCCGGCGGAGTTACCACGGGCCCTATGACCGTTCCTTTCATCATCGCTATCGGTGCAGGTGTTTCGAGTATGCGTTCGGGTGAGGAAGGGCACGACGATGCCTTCGGTCTTGTATCCCTTTGCAGTGTAGGACCTATCCTTTCGGTTATGGTGCTTGGCATTTGCTTCTCCATTAGCGGTGGTAGCTACGAGGGCGCTCCCATTGAGCAAATTGTAGATACACAAGACCTTACCGTTCGTTATTTGCACGGCTTTGCCGACCACGCAAAAGAGATTGCCATAGCCCTCCTTCCCATTATTGTTTTTGCAGGATTGTTCCAACTCTTGACCCGTGCATTTAGCAAACGAAAGCTGTTGAAGGTCGGTATTGGCTTGGTATACACCTTTGTAGGACTTGTTATTTTCCTGACCGGTGCAAACGAAGGATTTTTGCCCGTTGGTCAAGAGCTTGGCCGTGAGCTGGCTTCTTTAAATGGCGCTTGGAAGTGGGTTCTTTTGCCCATTGGTATGCTCCTCGGTTACTTTATTGTTAACGCAGAGCCTGCCGTTTACGTGCTCAACAAGCAGGTAGAACAAATCACCGCAGGTGCCATTTCGGCATCGACTATGCGCTTAGCCCTCTCTATTGGTGTGTCTGCGGCATTGGGACTTTCGATGCTCCGCGTTTTGACGGGTATCAATATTCTTTGGATTTTGGTTCCCGGATACATCATTGCGTTGGGAATGACGTTCTTTGTTCCCAAATTCTTTGTAGGTATCGCGTTCGACTCCGGTGGAGTTGCCAGCGGTGCTATGATGAGTGCATTTGTGTTGCCTTTGGCAACGGGTGCATGCTTAACGCTTGGTGAAAGCGTTATGACGCAGGCATTTGGATGCGTGGCATTTGTTGCACTTACGCCTATTATTTCCATTCAAGTTTGCGGATTGATTTACAATTATAAATCCCGTGTGGCAGTCAGCCGCTTTATTTCCGAGCAGGAATACTTCATCGACTATACCACAGAGAATAGGGAGGTGAAACGCTAATGGCAAAGCGTACAACAACCGAAAAACGCGTCAAGCTTTTGGTGTGCATCATCAAAAAGGGAGATGAAATTGCCCTTACCGAGGCGTGCAACGAGCAATGTGCCGCACTCAGCTTTTCGGGCTTGGGATACGGAACGGCAAAGTCGCACTATTTGAGCTATCTCGGACTTGACGAAATAGAGAAGCGAATCGTTTACTCGCTCATTCCCAATTATTGCGAGTCGAAAGTTCTCAAAGCCATCAACAAACGCCTCAAGCTCTATTTGATGGGTAACGGAATTGCCTTTACCATTCCGCTCTCGGGCATTTCGAATCTTATCAGTAATGCAATTCTTTCTACTCCTATGAAAGAAGATGCCGAGGCGCAAAAAAACACGAAAGAAAGAGGGAACCGAAAAATGCACGAACTCATCGTTGCCGTAGTCAATCAAAAATTTACCGATGCCGTGCTGGATGCCAGCCGTGCGGCAGGTGCCACGGGTGCAACCATTTTGCACACACGTAGCGTCAACAATAAGCAGGTCGAGCAAATCATCGGTACCACCTTCAAGCAAGAGACCGATACCATTGCCTTTTTGACCTCAAGCGAATATAAGCAAAAAATTATGGAAGCCATCCGCGAATGCGCGGGACTGAAAACCGACGGTGGCGCAATCCTTTTCTCGCTCCCTGTTGATTCCCTCGTAGGAATTGGGCGTTTTGAGGAAGATGAAGAATAAAAGGGAATTGCTATGAAAAATGTAGTTATAAGCGCCG
>JAFYRH010000277.1 GCA_017559555.1 Clostridia bacterium | reverse complement strand
AGCGTTGTAGGAGCAGCCGAGGGATATACACCGGGAGCAGGTTCTTTCTCCATAGCGGACATTCTTTCGGTTACCATATCGGGCACAAAGAGGGTATCCTCCTCGGTGGGGTCAAGGCGAGGCATGGGCATAGGAGCCATTTTGTTCTCTGCGCTCTTTTTGCCGGAGGGGTGTACTACGCGGACTGCACCCAAGGGAGCTTCTGTTGCAAAATCGGCAGGATCTTCCATAGTGATGGGTTGAAGGGAAGTTGTACGACGAATTTTTTCGTCCATTTTTGCGCGAATCGCAGCATCCTCAGCACTTTGCTCCGAGTAAGAGGGAGCGCGTTTGCTGTGTGTGCGGCGATGATTGCGAATGCGATTCCACAAATGTTGGGGTGTCATGCCCAAAAGGTAGAACAAAGATGCCGCTAAAATGAAAAAGCCGAGAATGAGAGAGCCGACAAAGCTGCAAAGGCTATAAAGAAGATAACCGAACGAGCCGCCAACGAGACCGCCACCGGTCATTTCTGCGCCGTGGCGCATCAAAGCCTCGGGCAAGAAGTGACGGGAGTCTTCGGGGAACATTGTCAAGCAGAAGATGTGAATGATTGCCGCCAAGGATACAATAAAAGCTACCGATGCAATTACCTTTGCGGTGGCAATTTTGTTATCGATATAGCGTCTCCAATAAACGCCCAAAACAACAAGCAGGGCAGGGAGCGTAAATACGGCAGGACCAAAGAAGCCAAACAGACCGTAGCAAATGTGATATCCTACCGTGCCCATCCAGTGCTGTCTGGGGTCAACAAGGCGGTTTTGCCAATTGCAAAAGATGTTGAGGAGCGACGATACACCCACAAACAAAGCCAAAGCAAAAAAGATATACGGCAGAAGCTTATGTCCAATTTTGGAAGAACGGGGAAGCTCCATGCTGATTTGATTGCTCTTTTCCTTGCCCTTCGGGGCAGGAGCTGCGGATTGTGCTTTGGGAATTTCGTTTTTCGCCTTTTGTGTTTTGGTGTTTGAAGGCTTCTTTTTCTTTTGCGCGGGGGTAGCCGATGCCTTTTTGGGGGCAGGCTCTTTTGTGGGTTCGAATTTTTCGGGAGCTGCGGTCGATGCGCTTCTCCAATCGCTTTCGGGGGGCGTTTGAGGAGCAGGACGCGCGGCGGGTTTCTCTATTTGTTCAGCATCTTTCATCACACTAAAGGGTTGATCGTATGCCGAGGTTTTCTTTTTAACAGGGGCTTTGGGCGCGGGCTTCTTTTCGCTGTTTGGCGTTTGGTCGGTCATGTTTTCCGTGTCCTTTCTGCAAATATCAAAATGGTTCAACTCGTAAATAAAACTAAATATACTATACCAAGTTATAGTATAACATCTTTTTTTAGTGATTGCAATACCCTATAACAAGTTTTTGACAAGATTTTCGAAAAAAATAGGACGTATGTGCAAAAAACACACATACGCCCTTCAATTTTTACTTCTTTACTTCCACGGAAGCCATCATTTTGTTGATTTGCGGAATTTTGAAGATCAAGGCAGCAATTGCCACACAAATGGCGGTGTCAGGCAACATATAAACGCCGTTGTAGCAAATGGAATAGAGAACGGGATGACCTACCCAAGAGGTTCCAAACGCAACGAATTCCTCAAAGTTTGCCCACAGAATAATACCTGCCAAAAAGTGTACGACGAAACGCAAAAAGCAAGCAAGCGTAATGCCGCCGATCTTGCCCCAAACGCCGCGACGGCGGAAGGCTCCGGCAAGTCCGAGCACGCTAAATGCTACAATATAATCGAGCAATAGGGAAGCAATTAACATTGTGGGAGTAAGTCCCCAAGAGAAGACGCCACCCTGCAAAATTTGCGACCACGAGTAGCAAAAAGCCGCGCCAAGTCCCCATTTGATGCCAAAGCGAATGGAGATGAGGCAGATGGGGAGCATCGAAGCCAGAGTGATCGCCCCATCAAAGGGGAGTTGAAAGAGCTTGACGTAGCTGAGCACAATGCCAAGTGCCAAGAGAATTGCGCTCTCACACAGAGCGCGAACGGGTTTTTCTTGTTTCATAAGTGTTTTCCTCCTTAAATAAAAATTGACCGCACGAAATCTTCCGTGTGGTCAATATTTGTCGGGGAAAAGGAACCCTATGACAAAATCTATATCTCCCTACGCCGGCATTATCCGTATCAGGTTAAAGGGTTCGGCTCACGCCATCTCAGCCGCCATTGGCAGCACCCCCGATTTTATGCGGTTGTTATGAAACAAGTAAAGTTTAGCACAAGTTTGATATTTTGTCAAGGGATTTGACAAAAAAAGATGGTTTGTTTATGTTTGTATGTCATTCTGAACGGAGGGCAAAGCCCCCGCTCAAGAATGACAGGCTGAGGAATAGGGCGTAGGATGCGAAATGTGTACGCTCTTTTCATACTTGAACATGAGAGGTGTAGTTTATAACGGATAGACTTTCCATTCCGAGCCGCATTGATCTATAAACGGGTGATACTTCTTTTCGCACTTACAGCAGCGAAAAACAAACCAATCGTCATCAAATCCCGGCACACGGTGATATTCAATCTTTCCCTTACCGCAAAAGCACTCATACACCGTTAGCTGTGTCGGTATGTTCGCACCTTGTGGATAATACTCTTTTTGTTCTACGATTTTAGGAATTTTCTGATATTCGCATTCCATAATATTCACCTGCTTATCAGCGAACTCTCTCACCAAGAGGGGTATCTTCTGCAAGGAAGACAACGCGAACGGTTTCCTCACCCGAGGCAAGGATCATACCGTTGGACTCAATGCCGCAAAGAACGGCAGGGCGGAGATTAGTAACAAGAATGATCTTTTTACCGATGAGTGCTTCGGGTTCGTAGAATTTTGCAATACCCGAAACAACTTGGCGTTGCTCGTAACCGAGGTCAACTTGCAGCTTGAGGAGCTTCTTTGCCTTCGGAACCTTTTCGCAAGCGATGATCTTCGCGGTGCGGAGTTCCACGTTCATAAAGTCCTCAATGCCAATGAGGGCACAACCCTCGGGCTTTTCGGGCTTTGCTTCTTCCTTTTGAGCAGCTGCGATGAGTGCTTGGCGTTCTGCTTCAAACTCGGCAAGCTTCTTTTCTTCGTCAACGCGAGCGAAGAGAACCTTGGAGTCGCATACTTCGTTGCCTGCAACCATTCCGTCGAAGGAGGCAAGGGAAGCAAAGTCACGCTTGTCGGTGCCAAGCTCGTCGAGAATTTCGGTAGCCGTTGCAGGGATGAAGGGGAGGAGCATTACCGCACCTTGACGAATGGTTTCCATCAAGTTGTAAAGAACGGTGCCAAGACGATCCTTTTGTGCTTCATCTTTTGCGAGTGCCCAAGGGGTGGTCTCGTCAATGTACTTATTGGCGCGGCTGAACATCTCGAACAGACCTTCAAGTGCATCTGCAATGTGATAGTCGTCCATAGAGGAACGCAGAGTCTCATAAGCCTTTTTGCAAGCTTCCTTGAGTTCGTCGTCAAGCGCATCGGGAGCGGTGGGGGCGGGAATAACCTTGCCAAAATACTTCTTTTCCATATCAAGCGTACGCTTAACAAGGTTGCCGAGGTTGTTTACAAGGTCCATGTTGTATCTCTTGATAACAGATTCGTAAGTGATAGATCCGTCGGATGCGAAAGGCATTTCGGAGAGAGCATAGTAACGAACACCGTCAACGCCAAAGTGCTCGGCAAGCTTGTCGGCATAAATAACGTTGCCGCGAGACTTGGACATCTTGTCCATGCCAAAGTTGAACCAAGGGTGACCGAATACCTTCTTGGGGAGCGGAATATCCATTGCCATGAGGAAAATAGGCCAATAGATGGTGTGGAAGCGGAGAATATCCTTGCCGATGATGTGAACGTCAGCAGGCCAGTACTTCTTGAAGTGCTCGCTTTGCTCGTCAAAGCTCTTGTCGGGATCAAAACCGATGGCGGTGATATAGTTGGTCAGCGCGTCAAGCCAAACGTAAACCACGTGCTTGTCGTCAAAGTCAACGGGAATACCCCATTTGAATGAGGTACGAGAAACGCAAAGATCTTGCAGACCTGCCTTGAGGAAGTTGTTGACCATTTCCTTTTTGCGAAGCTCGGGTTGAATGAAATCGGGATTTTCGTCAATGTGCTTCAACAAACGGTCTGCGTATTTGCTCATTTTAAAGAAGTAAGCTTCTTCTTCTGCTTGAGAGAGCTCACGGCCGCAATCGGGGCACTTGCCGTCAGCGGCTTGGGTGTTGGTAAAGAAGGATTCGCAAGGAGTGCAGTACCAACCCTCGTATTTGCTTTTATAAATATCGCCTTGCTCAAAGAATTTCTTAAAGATCTTTTGAACAGCAGCCTCGTGATAATCGTCGGTGGTACGAATGAAGTAGTCGTAGCTAACGTTCATTTCATCCCACAGCTTGCGAATTTCGCCTGCAACGCCGTCAACGTAAGCCTTGGGGGTAATGCCGGCATCCTTTGCGAGGTCTTCAATTTTTTGACCGTGCTCGTCGGTGCCGGTGCAGAAGAATACGTCCTTGCCGCACATGCGTTGGTAGCGAGCAACCGCATCGGACATAATTGCCTCGTAGGTGTTGCCAAAGTGGGGCTTGCGAGAGGCATAGGCAATCGCTGTTGTCAAATAGAATTTTTCACTCATAGTTAAAGTTTCCTTTCTGTTCCAAGCCTGCGAATGGGCAGGCGGAGATAGATATCGGATAAGCGGTGTCACACCGCCACATCTTTCCAATATAATATTATACCAAAACAAAACGCTTTTTGCAATGCTTTTTTGCATTTTTTATTGAGAAAACAAATAAAAAGTGGGGGATGACCATTTGCAAGAGCAGAAGTGAAATTTTTTGCTTTTGCAGGGCAGGGGAGCATCAAATGGTGTTCTTTTGTATTGCCAATCTTGCCCTTGGCAAGTTTGCTTTCAAAAATACAAAATCACATTAAAATATTACAAAGATTGCATGTGAAATCTTCTCAAAACCTATTGACATTCCTCGCGATTTGTTGTAAAATGATAGATGTAAAAAAATGCTTTGGAGGAACCAAAAGTGAACGAAGTAGTAAAACAACTTTCTCTGATCGGCATTGTTCCGGTCATCAAAATTGATAACGCAAAAGATGCCGCTCCCTTGGCAAAAGCACTCATCGACGGAGGACTCCCTTGCGCAGAAGTTACCTTCCGTACCGCTGCCGCAAAGGAAGCTATCGCTATTATTGCTAAGGAATATCCCGAAATGATCGTTGGTGCAGGCACCGTTCTCACCACCGCACAAGTTGACGACGCTATCGAAGCAGGCGCAAAGTTCATCGTAAGCCCCGGCTTCAACCCCGAAATCGTAAAATACTGTCAATCCAAGGGCTGTCCCATCGTTCCCGGTATCAACAATCCCACCGGCATCGAGCAGGCACTCACCCTCGGTCTTGACGTTGTTAAATTCTTCCCCGCAGAGCAATCCGGCGGCCTCAATATGATCAAGGCTATGTCCGCTCCTTACGGTGCAGTTAAGTTCATGCCCACCGGTGGCATCAACCCTGCTAACGTAAACGATTATCTCGCTAATCCCAAGATCCTCTGCTGTGGCGGTTCTTGGATGGTTAACCCCGATATGATCGCCGCAGGCGACTTTGCAGGCATCGAAAAGCTCGTTCGTGAGGCAGTTGACACCATGCTTGGTCTCAAGTTCCGTCACGTTGGCATCAACCCCTGCGGAACCACCTCGAGTGAGGCTGCAGAAGTACTTGCAAACGCATTCTCATTCCAAGCAAACGCAACCTCCAAATCCATCTTCTCGAGCACCGCTCTTGAATTGATGAACGAAAAGGGACCCGGCACACACGGTCACATCGCAATTGCTACCAACAACGTTGACAGAGCCGTTTATCACCTCTCCCGTCGCGGTGTTAAGTTTGATATGTCTACCGCTACCTACGACGATAAGGGCAACATGAAGTTCATCTATTTGGCAGATGAAATCAACGGCTTTGCATATCACCTTGTAAAATAATTGAAAGAAAAATATAGGAGAATAAGATTATGAGCAAAGTAATTACTTTTGGCGAGCTGATGCTTCGTCTTCAACCCTATAACTATGAAAGATTTGTACAATGCGACCACGTTGAATTCACCTTCGGCGGCGGCGAAGCAAACGTAGCAGTTTCTCTTGCTAACTACGGCATGGACGTAGCATACGTTACCAAGCTTCCCACTCACGCAATCGGTCAAGCAGCTGTTAACAGTCTGCGCAGATACGGCGTTGATATCACCAAGATCACCCGCGGCGGCGACCGTGTAGGTATCTACTTCAACGAAAAGGGCGCATCTCAACGTGGCTCCGTTTGCATCTATGACCGTGCAAACTCTGCTATTGCAAAGGCTACTTGCGAGGATTTCGATTGGGATTCCATCTTCGAGGGTGCAGAATGGTTCCACTTCACCGGCATTACTCCCGCTCTGGGCGCAAACGTTGTTGAAATCTGCAAAGAAGCTTGCAAAGCAGCAAAGGCAAAGGGTCTTAAGATCTCCTGCGACCTCAACTACCGCGGCAAGCTCTGGACAAGAGCCGAAGCTCGCGAAGCAATGACCGAGCTTTGCCAATACGTTGACGTTTGCATTTCCAATGAAGAAGATGCAAAGGACGTATTCGGTATCGAGGCAGAAGCTACCGACATCTATGGCGGTAAGCTCAACCACGAAGGTTATAAGTCTGTTGCAAAGCAACTGGCTGATAAGTTCAACTTTGAGT
>JAFYRH010000276.1 GCA_017559555.1 Clostridia bacterium | reverse complement strand
TAAATTCAGTGAATGGTGATTGCATCGACCGTAAATACCTTTACTTGGATTTGTGCTTCGGTCGATCCTTCGGGGGTGTAGGCGTCAACAACGCCCTTTACGTCAATGGTCATGCCTTCAAATCTTTCAGCAGTAACCAATTGACCGTCCTCATAGAGAACGATGGTACGAACGGTGATGGTTTTGCCATCCTTTTCGCACTTCAAGGAAATTGCACCGTAGTTTTTGCTTTCGGGGTCTTGGGTGGTGGAAGTGCCAACAACCTTCAAGCCCTCAAGAGAAACGGAGGTGTGCAGAGCAGAGAAATTGCCCTTGTAGGTGGTTACAACGTCTCCGTCGGGAGAGGAAACCTTTGTTTCACCGGTGGTGATGTCAGCGATTTCGCAGGGAGTGTAAGCCACGGTTTGATCTTTTGCAATCAAGTGTGTGTAAGCGGGATCACCCGGCTTCATTACATCGTACTCGATGCCGCCGATTTGGTAAGCGTCTACTGCGGTAGCATATTGGAAGATACCAACGTAGTAAACCTCGTTACCGGTTTGGATAAATCTGCTTGCACTTGCAGGCAGGTTGTATCCGTAGTAAACGTACATTCCGTAGTATTGCTCATCTTCTGCATCAAACTCTTCGAGATAGAGACCGCTTGCAGTGTTTTGTGCGATAATACCGGAAATAGCAACCTTCGCACCCTCATAATCTGCGGGATTGTTGCGGAGCTCCTTAATGGAGACAAGTGTCGCCGAATCGTAGGGGTAAGAGGGGTCTTTTTCGCTGGAGTGTACGTAGAGATCTTCTGCGTCAGCTTGGTTCAGTGCGGCCATACAGGTGGAACCGTAACGGTTTTGACCGGAGTTGGATGCATAAGCATAGCCGTTTTGCAGAATTTCAATGTTGAGGTTACGCCAATCACTGTTTGCATCGGGCTTGTACCATACCCAAAGGAGGTAACGGTCGTTGCTATCGGTGTTCCAAACACCGGTATCGGATTCCAACATAATTGCGGAAGCGTTCTTCAACTTTTCTTTGGTGAAGCTTGCGGCGGTTTTGCCCCAAGCTTCAATTTTACCTGTGGATTCAGGTGTATCGATTGCAAGATATCTTGCTTTGAGGTAACCCTCGGGGAATGCTTTGGAGTCGTTTACAAAGAAGTGAGTGGTATCACCGTCGATGTAAGTTTTTACAGTTGCCTCAATTTTGAGGCTTTCGGATGACATATCCAATTTGGTGTTGGCTACGTAGTCAACGTGTTCGCGTTGCGATTGCTCGGGATTGTTGTCTTTGTTACAAGCAACTACACAAGGCAAAAGCATCAGCATTGCCACGATAAGTGCCAATACACGAGTCATCCTCAGGGCGGGGGTTACCCGCCCTTTTTGAGAATTTTTGTTCATCATAAATTATAATGTTTTTTAATTATTGCAAGCCTGCGTCGTATTTGCACTTGTAGATAGCGTCTTCGAACAGAGCTTTAATCTTAGCGGCAACATCGCCGTCCTTTTCTGCGGTGAGAGGAAGTGCTTGTTGCATCAAGAGACCAACTTGGTCACGAGCGGTAGAAGAACCGTTGAATGCAGGGGAGGTGTAGTATGCGTTTGCTTGTTCAAGAGCAACTTTAGCGGTCAAGAGGGTCAAACCTTCCTTGCCGTTTGCTGCTTCGAGCTCTGCTGCGTATACGGGGTGATCCTTAACGCTTTCGAGAACGGGCATGTAACCGGAGGTCATGCTGAATTCTGCTTGGAAGTCAACGTTGGTGGTGAGGAACTTAGCGAAGAGCCAAGTAGCTTCAACTTCTGCGGGATCTGCCTTATCAAAGATGCAGAGAGAAGGACCTTGAGAGATTACCTTGGGGTTGGAGGGGTCAACTTGAGGAATGGAGGTGATACCAACTTCAAACTTGTAGGTACCGTCATCATTCTTGGGCTTTTGGTGGTTTGCACCGCCGGAGGAACCGATACACATGTAGCAGTTGCCTTCTTCTGCGGGAGCCTTTGTGAACAGACCGGAGGTGTAGCTAACACCGGAGAGTTCGCCGGTTTCAAAGTAGCCCTTTTCGTACCAGCTACGGAACTTTTCTACGAATGCGCGGTTTTCAGCGTTGTCGAAGAGGAAGAGGTCGCCGGTTGCGCTGGTGTAGGGAGTGCCAAGTTGTTCGCACATGGTGATGAAGAAGTTGCCTTCAGAGTCATAACCGAAGGGGATGCAGTCGGGGTCGAGTTCCAACAGCTTTTCGCAAAGAACTTCCATTTCGTCCCAGGTTGTGGGAGGAACGAGGCCGTTTGCATCAAAGAATGTCTTGTTGTAGTAAAGAACTTCGGTGGACTTGGACATGGGAAGAGTGTACATCTTGCCGTCACCGTATACAGCGCCTTCTGCGTAGAAAGCATCGATGAAGTCATCGATTTGAGCTTGGGTCAAGCCGAGGGTTTCGGTGGTGCCGTCTGCACGGGTGATAACCTTGGTGGAGGAAATGAGCTCGTCAAGGGGCTTAACAGCATAAGCGATGTTGTATGCTGCTACGTGGTCGGGATAGCAGTAAGCGAGGTTGGGTTGGTCGCCAACGGTGATTTCGGTCTTGATTTGCTCGCGAACGTCATCATAACCGCCAACTTGCTTGTGCTCGATAATGATATCGGGATACAGCTTGTTGAATTCTACAATGTACTTATCAAGCACAGTGCGGAGAGCTTCGCCCATGGTGTGGTAGAAAACAACTTTAACTTGGCCTTCCTTCAATTCGCCGTCGCCGTTGTTTTTGCCGCCGCCCAACAGATCACAGGAGGTAGCAGTCAAAAGGGGGAGTGCCAGCAATGTAATTGCCAACAAAAGGGAAATGATTTTTCTTTTCACGGTAAGATTCCTCTCTTTCTTATCTTGTGTGTTTTGTTTTTTATAATGACAGCCAATGGAGCTGTTATTATCGGTGGATAAATTAGCCCTTAATACCGCTTCTCGAAACGCCCTTCATAATATACTTACGAAGGAATACGAATACGAGGAAGAGGGGGGCGGATACAATGGCAACCGCTGCCATTTGTACGGGAATGTTAACGTCGCCTTCTACTGAAGTAAAGGCGGTACGTAAACCGTTTGTAATTAGTCGGTGCGCTTCATCGTTTGCAACCAATCTGGGCCACATGTAGGAGTTCCACGCGCCCATCATCTTCAAAATAGTAATGGAGATGAGAGTGGGGAGTGCCAGGGGGATCATAACCTTCCAAAGGTACTTGATGTCGCTTGTGCCGTCTACCTTTGCTGCCAAATACAACTCGTTGGGAATTTGCAGGAAGTTTTGGCGGAGCAGGTAAATGTAGAATACACTAACCAAGAAAGGAACGATCAAAACGGTAAAGGTGTTTTTCCAGTCACCCAATGCAATCAGGTCTTTGGAACCGAGCTCACGACCCAACGTTCTCAAACCGAGGAAGTTACTGATGGTTTGGTAGTTGGTAATGGTGAACAATTCACCGGGAATCATCATGGTTGCCAACAAAGCGGCAAACATTGCGTTTTTGCCCTTGAATTCAAGTCTTGCAAAAACAAACGCGGTGATAACGGTGATGATCAGGGAGAGAATGGTGGAAACGATACCAACATACAGTGTGTTGGAGAAGAGTGTGCCGAGGTTAGCAGTGTGGAATGCCTCAATATAGTTATGGAGAATAATCTTATTGGGCCACAGAGTTTGCACCGGCAAACGGTACTCTGCCAAATCCTTTACAGAGGAGATCAGCATGAAGTAGAAGGGGAAGATAACAATCAGAGCCATAATGATGAGGAAGAGATACAAGAAGACTTGTACGGCAATGCGAACAACGCGTTGACGTGCTTGCGCCTTTTGAATATCTGCCTCAAAAACAGCAAAATTCTTTTGATCTGTCATATCGCCACCTCCTTAATAGTGTGTGTTCTTTTTGCTGATATAGAGATTCAGCATTGTAACTACGAAGATGATTCCAAACAGGATCAGAGCTGCGGCACTGGCGCGGCCTTGTTGGTTGGCCAAATCTCGATAGATAAATCCGACCATTGTATCCAAGCGGTAGGGGTTACTTGTGGGACCCATCTTTTCGCCGAAGATACCAACAATGCTGGAGTATTCCTTAAATCCGCCAATAAAGCCCGTGATAACAACGTAGGTGATCATGGGAGAAAGAAGCGGAACGGTAATACGGGTGAAAGTGCGCAGACGGGAAGTGCCGTCTACCTTTGCAGCGTCGTAGTATTGCTTGTTGACGCTTTGCAAGCCGCCCAAGAGTACGAGAATCTTGAAGGGGAGTGCGTTCCAAACAATGTAGATAACCATAACGGTCATGTTGGCTACCTCAGAGGAGCCTTTGTTAATCCAGTTGATGGCTTGACCGCCAAAGAACTCGATAACATTGTTGATGATACCTGCGGTCAAAATCAATTCGTTTTTACCGCCGATGTTACGTCCAACCATATTGAACATTGCAGCGAATACCATACCGATTGCAATGGAGTTGGTTACGTAGGGGAGGAAGAAGATTGTTTGCAACATTCTTCTAAAGGGTTTGATTGCGTTAAGACAAACCGAAATAACCAATGCCAAGAAGGTGGAAATCGGAACAGTCAGTACGCACAGTAAAACGGTATTCTTCAAACAGGTGACGAAGTCCCTGTATTCGATAACGTTTACAAAGTTAGCAAAACCAAATTCGAATTTTTTGCCGCCCGCAACAGCCAAGGCGTTATAACCTTCTAGGAAGGCCATGCGAACCGTGTTGATGATCGGCCAAACGGTAAAGATCAGCAAAAGCACGATGGCGGGGGAAAGGTATAACCACGCTTTCCACGGTTTTTTACTTCCTACCATAGCGTTTCACCTCAAGATTTGGAATACTTCAACTTCAGAGCAGCGGTCAAAAAGTCGTCGTTGTTTTGAGCGGCAACTTCAATGCGCTTCTCGTTCTCTTTGCTAAACAAGAATACCTTGTGGGGCTTGAGGTTGTAACGAACGGTTGCAGAAGCGGTATCGATCTTGCAGTCACCGTCGATAATGGAACGAATGGTGGGGTTGCAGGATGCGGGATGTGTTGCAACAACGCTTGCGTCACGGCCCATAATTTCAAGGTTGGTGAGGTTGCATGTCATAGCACCGTCTTCTGCGGGGATGAAGCCCTCGGGACGAATGCCAACGGTCACGGGTTGATCGGCTACGCCGGCAACTTCGAGAACGCACTCTTCACCGATGTAGAGCTTGCCGCCCTTAACTTCGCCGTTGAATACGTTGATGGGAGGAGTACCCAAGAACTTTGCAACAAACAGGTTGGTGGGGTTATCATAAACGTCTTGAGGCTTGCCCACCTGTTGAATAACACCGTCTCTCATAACAACGATCATATCGGAGATGCTCATAGCTTCTTCTTGGTCGTGGGTTACGAAAATGGTGGTGATGCCGGTTTCCTTTTGGATGCGGCGGATCTCTTCACGTGTTTGCAAACGCAGACGCGCGTCGAGGTTGGAGAGAGGTTCGTCCAAGAGGAGCACGCCGGGCATTTTTACGAGAGCACGAGCGATAGCAACACGTTGTTGCTGACCACCGGAGAGTGCGTTGGGCTTTCTCTCCATCAACTCTTCGAGTTGTACCAGCTTTGCCGCTTGGTAAGCTCTTTCCAGCATCTCTTTTTTAGAGAGCTTTTCAGAGCCCTTGAGGTTTTGCAGAGGGAACAAAATGTTCTGCTTAACCGTGAGGTGGGGGTAGAGTGCGTAGTTTTGGAATACAAGACCGACTCCGCGGCTTTCTGCCGGGAGGTTGGTGACATCGTTATCACCAAAGTAGATCTTACCGCCCGAAACCTTTTGCAATCCGCTAATCATGTAGAGTGTGGTACTCTTACCACAGCCGGAGGGGCCAAGCAGACCAATCAGCTTGCCATCCGGAACTGTGAAGGTAAAATCATTTACCGCCATGAATTCCTTCTCGCGTTTGTTACGGGGGGGGAAGATCTTTGTTACGTTTTCCAATACAACTTTCATACAAGACTTCCTTTCTGTGCGCTTATATAATTTTTTTGATTGTTCACAGGGTCAATTTTTTGATTCCAAAGATTCTGCGTGCAGCTTTTTCTTATATTCCAACAGTTCCTCGGGGGAGTCGAATATCATTTGGCTTGCAAAATCTACAACAACCGTTCCTGCCAGCATATCGTGCAGGGGAGTGTGCGCATGTGTAAAGAGCAACAATCCCGCCTGCGCCGCTACAAGGAGGAACAGGAGAATCACAGTAACGATGCTTGCCGTGCCAAGCACAAGAGAGAGCAAAACGAACACGGGAATCATGGTTTCTACCGCGTACTTACCAAGTACCGTGCGAACCAACAGGAATAGAGGGGATACTTTGACGCAATCCATACGCATAACGCCAACGCCAAATATCTTTTTGCCAAGGGTTTGACCGTTTTTGAAAAGCAGGGGAACGGCAAACTCAAGGATCAAATACGCAATCAAAATGGAAAAGGTGATTGTAAGCAGGATGAATTGGCTGACCAATCCGTAAGCATAAAGAAAATCTTCGTTTGTGCCAAGCGCCTTGGAGGCCTCGTCGAAGGTTGCTCTTTGCGTATCGGTGAGCGAATCGTAACGCTCTTGTGTCATCGCGATTGAAATAGCACCGTCGAGCTCTTCCTTGGTCATGAAGTCTTTCAAGCCATATTCGTCAACATACTGCGCACAAAGCGAAGCCATTTTGTTTTGTTGGGTATCGATGCCGAACACGGTAGCAAGGAGAAGTGCAATTCCAACAACCACAATGCAAAACAAGATAATATCACACAAAAAAGCGGAGATACGTTTCCACATACTCGCTTTTTGCAAATCATAAATCATGGTAAAACCTCCGCCTAACGTCCGCCCGCGCGTATGCGCGGCGCAAAAGCCGCGAGAATGCTCGCGACTTCACATAAATTACTGATTATATTATAACACCGATACCCTACAAAATGCAACAGCCTTTTCCCTTTTTAGATAACTTGACCGAAAAATCGGCATTGTGCACAATTGCACACAAAAAAGATATAGCACTTTGCCTTGAAAAACAGCAAAAAAGAGGAGCAAAAAACGCTCCTCTTGTGTGTGTTTAGAAAATATTGTGCATTTTGACGCAAGATGTATGACGCCTATTATTTCGTCATTTTTTCCTGCTTTACCTTTTTATCCACTACGTGGCGGGATGCCAACTCGCGGTGAATATCTTCAAGAGAGATTCCGGCTTCGATCATCAGCACCATTACGTGGTAGGCAAGGTCCGCAATTTCATAAATAGTTTCGGCTCTGTCCTCCGCTTTTGCGGCAATAATGACCTCGGTGGACTCCTCGCCAACCTTCTTCAAAATCTTATCCAAGCCTTTTTCAAAGAGGTAGGTGGTGTAAGAGCCTTCTTTTTTGTCAATTTTTCTGCCTTCGATGAGCTTCATCAAACCGCCCAAAGAGAACTCGTGCAATTCGTCGCTTTCCCAAACGATGTTCTCAAAGCAAGAGTCGCTGCCGGTGTGGCAAGCGGGGCCGTCTTTTTCAACAACCACAACAAGGGCATCCTTATCGCAATCTGCGGTAATGGAAACGATGTGTTGGTAGTTGCCACTGGTCTCGCCTTTGAGCCAAAGTTCCTGGCGAGAACGACTCCAAAAGCAGGTCAAGCCTTTTTCGATGGAAATTTGCAGACTTTCTTTATTCATATATGCCAGCGTGAGCACCTTTTTGGTGATAGAATCTACCACAATTGCAGGGATGAGCCCCTCGCTGTTAAATTTCAATTCATCAATGTTCAGCATAGTGTTCTCCTTGGTTTACAGACGTGCAGGAATGCCTGCCTGTGTCATTTTTTCTTTCAAATCTTTGATGCTGACCTCGCCAAAGTGGAAGATAGAGGCAGCAAGTCCCGCGTCTACACGGGGAAGTGTATTAAATAGAGTGATAAAGTGCTCGATAGAACCGGCACCGCCCGAGGCGATAACGGGAACGGATACGGCATTGCAAACCGCTTCCAACATTTCAAGGTCAAAGCCGCCCTTTACACCGTCGGTATCGATGGAGTTGAGCACAATCTCACCGGCTCCCGAATCGACACCGCGACGAATCCATTCGATGGCTTCCATACCCGTGTTTTCTCTGCCGCCCTTGGCAAACACGCGAAAGACACCGTCTACGCGCTTAACGTCGGCAGAAAGCACCACGCATTGGTCTCCGTAGCGCTTTGCGGCTTCGTAAATGAGGGAGGGGTTGCGGATAGCGCCCGAGTTGACGCTGACCTTATCGGCACCGCATTTGAGAACGCGGTCGAAGTCGGCAAGGGTGTTGATTCCGCCACCTACGGTGAGGGGAATGAACACGCTTTTTGCGGTTTCGGTGAGAATATCGGTAAAGAGCGCTCTGCCCTCGGCAGATGCGGTGATGTCATAAAAAACAAGCTCATCTGCACCGTTCGAGCTGTAATATTTGGCAAGCTCTACGGGCGAGGAAACGTCGGCAAGCCCTTGAAAATTCACGCCTTTTACGACACGTCCGTCCTTGACATCAAGGCATGGAATGATACGTTTGGTAATCATTTTGTCACCTCGATTGCTTGGCGCAAATCGATTGCACCGGTGTAATAGGCTTTGCCGATAATGGCACCGTAAAGTTCCATTTCTTGGAGGCGTTCGATGTCCTCTATAGAGGAAACACCGCCCGATGCAACGATTTGCATGGAGAAGCGCTCGGATAGGGAACGGTAAAGCTCGAGGTTGGTGCCCATCATGGCTCCGTCCTTGGAAATATCAGTGCAGATGACGGTTTTTACGCCTACGTCCTGCATTTGTCGGAAGAAATCCTCTGCCAAAAGGTCGGTTTTTTCAACCCAACCCTTCACTGCTACATAGCCATCCTTGAGGTCGGCACCAACGGCAATGCGCTCACCGTACTTCTCTACGGCATTTTTGACAAAGTCGAGATTGCCAACAGCGGCAGTGCCGAGAATGACGCGGTCGATGCCGGCACCAAGATATTTGTCGATAACTTCCATAGTTCGAATACCGCCACCGATCTCGCAAAAGAGACCCGAGGTGGCTTTGATTTTACAAACGGTATCAAAATTAGGGGTAGTTCCGCTTTTTGCACCTTCCAAATCCACAATGTGAATGCATTCGGCGCCCGAAGCGGCAAAGTCTGCGGCAACCGCCGCAGGGTCGTTGTTATAAACGGTCATTTGGGCATAGTCGCCCTTAAAGAGGCGAACTGCCTTTCCCTCATAGAGGTCGATTGCAGGAAAGAGTTTCATTGTGCTACCTCCCACTCACAAAATGCGCGCAGGATAGAAAGTCCCACGTCGCCGCTTTTTTCGGGATGGAATTGACATCCCATTACGTTGCCGTTGGCAACCGCGGCGGTCAGAGGCGCACCGTACTCGGATGTTGCAATCACGGCATCGTTACAGTCAGCGGCATAAAAAGAATGTACAAAATAGACAAAGTCACCCTCTTTGAGATATTTGAAGAGGGAGTGAGGGCGTGTAAAACGCAAAGCATTCCATCCGATGTGCGGAATTTTCAGCCCTTGGGGAATCACGTCGGCAATGGGGCGCACAGAACCCTTGATGAGTCCGAGCCCTTCATGCTCGCCGTATTCAAAGCTTTTCTCAAACAGCATTTGCATACCAAGGCAAATACCCATAATGGGCTTACCGCTGGCGGCTTCTTCTTTTACAAGGTCTGCCATACCACTCTCTCGCAGTTTGCGTGCGGCATCCTCAAATGCACCCACGCCCGGCAAAATCAAACGGTCTGCGGCACGAATCACGGCAGGGTTTGCCGTAACGATGGCTTCTGCCCCAATGGCAGAAAAAGAGGAGGCAAGAGAAAAAAGATTGCCTACACCGTAGTCGATAATCGCGATCATGCAAGTACTCCCTTCGTTGAGGGGATGTCGTTTGCAAACAGAGGGTCAATCGCTACTGCATCACGCAGACTGCGCGCAACAGATTTGAAGGTTCCTTCAATAATGTGGTGCGAATTTTTGCCTGCCAATTGGCGAATGTGCAGAGTGCAAGCAGAGGTGCGAACGAACGCGAGCCAAAATTCCTCGCAAAGCTCGGTGTCAAACGTGCCTACCTTTTGGGTGGGAATTTCCAACGCGTAGCCAAGAAAAGCGCGTCCTGAAAGGTCAACTGCCGAGAGGATGAGAGATTCATCCATCGGGAGAATTGTATCACCGTAACGGCAAATGCCGCGCTTGTTGCCAAGTGCCTCGGCAAATGCTTGACCCAAAACGATGCCCACGTCCTCAACGGTGTGGTGATCGTCTACCCAAGTGTCGCCCTTGCACACAACGGTTAAATTGAAGCGGCCGTGACGTGCAAAAAGGGTGAGCATATGATCAAGAAAGCCGCAACCGGTATTGATTTCGGATGTGCCGTCACCGTCTAAATTGAGGGAGAGGCGAATATCGGTTTCTGCCGTTTTGCGACTGATTTCACTGATTCTCATCGGTTGTTTTCCTCCAAAATATCTGCTATCGCACAAAGGAGAGCTTGCATTTCGTCGCGAGTTCCAACGGTAATGCGGTTATACTGTGCGATGAGGGGATTGGTAAAGTGGCGCACCAAAATACCACGCTCGCGGAGCTTTGTATAAAGAACATCTCCGTCGATTTTTGGGTGCTTGGCAAAAATAAAGTTGGTTTTCGAATCTGTCATTTCAAAACCCATTTTTTGCATAGCATCCATGCAAAAAGTGCGGTTTTCGACTACCGTTTGGCAGTTTTTACGGGTGTAATCTTCGCAAGAGAGAGCACCGATTCCTGCCGCCATGGTCATGGAATTGACGTTGTAGGGGTTGGTGGAATACTTAACGGTGTTCATATCGCGGATGAGATCGGGCGAGGCAATGCCAAAGCCGAGACGTGCTCCTGCCATAGAACGGGATTTGGAGAAGGTTTGGGTAACGATCAAGTTGTTATATTTTCGTGTTAAGGGAGCCGCACTCTCACCGCCAAAGTCGACGTATGCTTCGTCGATCACAACAATGTTGTCGGGGTTGGAAGCGACGATTCTTTCAATATCCGAAAGAGGGAGCGCGATGCCTGTGGGAGCGTTGGGGTTGGCAATAAAAATGTTTTTGCCAATGCCAATGTAATTCTCCACATTGATGGTAAAGTCTTCGCAAAGCGGAATTTCCTCATAGGGGATGCCGTTCAGCTCTGCAAAAACGGGGTAGAATCCGTATGTGATGTTCGGGAACACAACGGGGTGCTCTTTGTCACAAAACGCCATAAAAGCAAAGTTGAGAATTTCATCCGAGCCGTTTGTAAAAAGGACTTCATCCTTCGAAAAACCGAACACGTCCTCAAAAATCTTGTGCAAATCGCGGCACTCGGGGTCGGAATAGAGTTGCAATTTTTGGGCAGCCTCGGCGGCAAGCTCTACCGCGCGGGGAGCGGGTGGGAAGGGAGACTCGTTTGTGTTGAGCTTGATATATTGCATATCCTTGGGTTGCTCACCGGGGGTGTAAGGGGTCAAATTTTGATACTTGTTGCTAAAAAAGCGGCTCATTTGTCATCCTCCAAGCGCACGGTAGCACTCTTTGCGTGTGCGGTGAGACCTTCCTTGGTTGCAAAGAATGCAACGTCGTTGGCAACGCGCGCAAGAGCATCGGCGGTATAGTAGGTATATTGCGTTTTCTTAACGAAATCGTCAACCGAGAGGGGGCTTGAGAACTTTGCCGTGCCGCTTGTTGGCAGGGTGTGGTTGGGGCCTGCAAAGTAGTCGCCGAGTGCTTCAGGGCAGTTGCGGCCCATAAAAATGGAGCCCGCGTGGCGGATGCTATCCAAATAATCAAAGGGGTTATCAACGCAAAGCTCAAGGTGCTCGGGAGCGAGCTCATTGGCAATGTCAATGGCAAGGGAAAGTGTGGGGGCAACAATGATTTTTCCGTTATTATCAATAGACGTACGTGCGATTTCGGCGCGTTCGAGCATAGGAATTTGTACTTCAAGCTCCTTTTGAACCGCAACTGCGAGCTCTTGGGAGTCGGTTACAAGCACAGCACTTGCCATTTTGTCGTGCTCGGCTTGGGAGAGAAGATCTGCCGCCGCGTGACGGGGATTGGTCTTGCCATCGGCAACAATAAGGATCTCGCTCGGTCCTGCGATCATATCAATGGAAACCTGACCGAACACTTGCTTTTTTGCTTCTGCAACGTAGGCGTTTCCGGGGCCGACGATCTTGTCAACGCGCGGAATGCTCTCGGTTCCGTAAGCGAGAGCGGCAACGGCTTGTGCGCCGCCAACCTTAAAAATGCGGTCGATGCCTGCGATTTGTGCAGCGGCAAGAATAACGGGATTGACTTTGCCGTCCTTACTGGGAGGGGTTACCATAACGACCTCGCGGCATCCTGCGATTTTGGCAGGGATAGAGTCCATCAAAACGGTGGAGGGATAAGCTGCCGTACCGCCGGGAACGTAAAGACCTGCACGGTCAACGGGAATGACCTTTTGACCTACCACGATGCCGTTTTCGTTGTTGATGATAAAACTATTGCGAACCTGACGCTCGTGGAACGTGCGAATGTTTTTGGCAGCTGCTTTGAGAATTTCCAAGAATTTGGGTTCTACTGCGGCTACGGCTTCTTCAATTTCCTCGGGGGTTACCGCGAGGGAAGAAAGCTTTGCGCCGTCGAATTTTTCACAGTATTTATAAAGCGCGGCATCTCCGTTTTTGCGTACGTCTGCGATAATTTCCGCAACAACGCCCTCTACGTTAATGGCCGATTCGGTGCGCGCAAAAATCTCGTCGTTTGCAACTTCACCGTATTTGAGAATGCGAATCATGGTTTTAGTCCTCCGCTTGCAGCTGTCCCGCAAGGTGTGCGGTCAATGCTTTGATTTGTTCGTTTTTAAATTTGTAGCTTGCCTTGTTGGCAATAAGGCGTGCGCTGATGGGCACAATGGTTTCGATTACCTCAAGGTCGTTTTCCTTGAGCGTAGTTCCGGTTTCCACAATGTCAACAATAACGTCCGAAAGCCCGAGAATGGGGGCGATTTCAATGGAGCCGTTGAGGTGGATGATGTCGATTTCGCGACTGCGCGATGCGTAATAGTCACCGGCAATCTTGCTGAATTTTGTGGCAACACGCAGGGCGCGACGGGTATCATCGCGAAAGCCCTTGGGGGCGGCTACTGCCATGCGGCAGATACCGGTTTTCATATCCAATAATTCATATACGTCGGGGGTGTATTCCAAAAGAATATCCTTGCCTGCAACACCAATGTCGGCGGCACCGCGCTCAACGTAAATGCTAACGTCCGAGGGCTTTACCCAAAAGTAACGAACGCCGCATTCGGGATTTTCAAAAATCAACTTGCGATTGTTTTCTTTAATCGAGGGGCAGGGGTAACCTGCGGCTTCAAACATAGCGTACACACGCTCACCGAGTCTTCCCTTAGGCAGGGCAACATTAAGCATTTGTTTCAACGGTTTGTACCCCACTTTCACTAAGTTTGATGAGTTGACGCCAAGTCAATCTTTCGGGAACGGATTTTTGCGCAAGAACGGTAAGACCTTGACGGCTCAATTCTTGTACAGCCGCCAAAATAGCGGAGGGAGAATCCCCCTCACCGTAGAGCAGGAGTGCATCCACGTCGTATTCTTTGCGAGGAGAAACGAGTGCTTCGAGTCGGTCGAGGTAAAGGGCAAAGCCAATAGCCCCCGACTTTTTCTCCATACGTGCCATCAAATTGTCGTATTGACCGCCTGAGAGCACGTCGGTGGGAATGGAGGGCACAAAGCCCTGAAAAACGATACCGTTGTAGTAATTCATATCGTTAACGACCGAAAAATCGATGCGAACGTTCTTTTTGGGCAGGAGTGCAAGAATTTCGCCAAAGCGTTTTACCATTGCATTCCATTCCACGTCGTCAAAAAGGGAAGCAAGTCCCTTGAGCGCGGCATCTACCTCACCGCTACAAGCTTCCAAGCGAGAAAGTAGAGATGCTTTTTCGGTGTCGATGCCTTCTTCGCGGCAAATGCGTTCTGCATCGTGAATGTCTTTTTTGGAGATGCATTCGATCAGCGCGCGACGGCCGCTCTCGGAAATACCGATGCGGTCAAGCACCAAGGAGAGAATATCAAGATTCGAAACATCGAGAATGTAATCTTCATCAAATGTAGAAAGACTTTGCGCGGCAAGGGAGAGGACTTCTGCAATGGAGTAGTCGTCAATGTCGCCAAGACATTCAAGACCCACCTGCGGAATTTCCTTATAGGCGGATGTCTTATCGGAAATACGGTAGACGTGCTCGTCATAGTAAAGCTTTTGTACGTAACCGGGAATGTCAAGACTGTTTTTGACGATTGAGAGTGTTACGTCGGGCTTGAGTGCCATCAATTTGCCGTTGGTATCGGTAAAGGTGATAACGCTATCCGAAATCAAAAAGCTTTTGTTGCGCACGTAGAGGTCATATTCCTCAAACTTGCTCATTTTGTATTGTGTATATCCAAATCTGCCATAAAGCTCGCACAAATCGAGCATGGCTTGCTGTTCTTGTCTCATTGTTCGGTGGTCTCCTTGGTCTTATCGATGGCTTGACGGTATCCCGTACCGTATTTGAGGCACTTGCTAACTCTGCTGATGGTTGCTGTGCTAATGCCTACCTCTTGCGAAACGGTTTGGTAGTTTGCCCCCTCGTCAAGAAGAAAAGCGGCATCCAAGCGTTGTGCCATATCGGTCAATTCCTTAATGGTGCACACATCTTCAAAAAAGCGATAGCAATCTTCTGTGTTCTCTAAACGCAATATAACCTCAAAAAGGCGATCAATTGATTTAGAATGGAAATTCGTCATTTCAAAATCCTCCAAGCTTGCTTGATATCGGCATTTTACCACTTTATCAGAGTAAAGTCAAGTCATTTTTGAACAGTTTACAAAAAATTCATACAAAACCAAACGAGTGTTCTTAAAACTTCTTTCCAAGGAAGATTCTTTGTGAGTTTTGTATAGAGATTGACAGCCAAATGAGGTGTTTTTCTACTTGACAAAGGCGTGCGCGCGTGATATAATATATACATATTAACGAGATTTCTGCGACTGACGGATAAATGTGGGTCACCACAGTGGAACAGAAATCTTCTTGAGCCGACCGTCTGGGCGCACAATCCTTTGTGGGGAAGTGCGCCCTTTTTGTATTTTGCAAAAAAGTAAGGAGAACATCAATATGAAAAAAGTTGCCATCATTATGGGAAGTGCAAGCGATCTTCCCGTTGTACGCAAAGCCATCGATATGCTTGCCTCTTTGGAGATCCCCTATGAGGTGCACGTCTATTCGGCACATCGCACCCCCCGCGAGGCTGCGGAGTTTACATCTTCCGCACGCGAAAACGGCTTTGGCGTTATCATTGCTGCCGCAGGAATGGCGGCACACCTGGCAGGAGCCGTTGCGGCAAATACCACGTTGCCCGTTATTGGCATTCCTTGCAAGTCGGCACAACTTGACGGTATGGATGCACTCCTTGCAACCGTGCAAATGCCCACGGGTATTCCCGTAGCAACCGTTGCTATTGACGGTGCGGGTAATGCAGCCCTTTTGGCGGCACAAATTTTGGCACTTTCCGATGAAGCGCTCGCACAAAGACTGATCGAAAAGCGCGCGGCAGATGCAAAAGCAGTTCTCGCAAAGGATGCGGAAATTGCCGCAGAGTTCAACAAGTAAGCAATTCAAAACCAACCATCAAAACAAGGAGACTGACAAATGGGCGGATTTTTTGGAGCGGTTTGTAACAGAGATGCCATTTCCGATGTGTTCTTTGGCACAGACTACCACTCGCATTTAGGAACCAAGCGCGCCGGTATGGCGGCATACGACAAAGAAATCGGATTGCAGAGAGAGATTCACAACATCTCTAATTCTCCTTTCCGTACGAGATTCGAGCATATATTTGACGAGATGCAGGGAACTGCCGCTATCGGTTGTATCAGCGATAGCGACCCGCAACCTCTTTTGATTTGTTCCAATCTCGGCAAATATGCAATTTGTGTAATCGGTATTATCAATAACGCCGAAGAGTTAATCAAAAAGCATCTCTCGGAGACCGGTGGACACTTCAACGCCATGACAGGCGGCAAGGTCAACGGTACCGAGCTTGTTGCGGCTCTTATCGACCAAAAAAAGACCTTTTGCGAAGGATTGCTCTTTGCGCAAGAAGTGATCGAAGGCTCGGCAACCATTTTGATTTTGCGTGACGGTGGCACACTTATTGCCGCGCGTGACCGCATGGGACGCACCCCCATGCTTGTGGGCAAGGGTGAGGATGGCTACTGTGTTGCGTTTGAATCCTTTGCTTATAAAAAGCTTGGCTACGACGATGAGTGCGAGCTTGGCCCCGGCGAGATCGTAGAAATTTCTGCCGACGGCATCAAGCAGTTGGCTCCCCCTCGCAAAGAGATGCGCATTTGTGCATTCCTGTGGTCCTACTACGGTTTTCCCACCGCTACCTATGAGGGTGTTAACGTTGAAGTAATGCGTTACCGCAATGGTCGCATCATGGCACAAAACGATGCGCTGCTTGGCAACAACGAGGGCATTGATTACGTTTGCGGTGTGCCGGATTCGGGAACACCGCACGCAATCGGTTATGCAAACGAAAGCGATATTCCGTTTGCACGTCCTTATATCAAATATACACCTACCTGGTCGCGCAGCTTTATGCCCAACAGTCAAGTAGACCGCAAAAAGGTAGCCAAAATGAAACAAATCCCCGTACACGAACTCATCAAAGATAAGAACCTTTTGTTTGTTGATGACTCCATTGTGCGCGGCACACAACTCAAAGAAACCGTTGATTTCCTCTCGCAAAACGGTGCGCGTGCCATTCATATGCGTTCGGCATGTCCTCCCATTATGTATAGCTGCAAGTACCTCAACTTCTCCCGTGCCACCAATGAGATGGAGCTTTTGGCTCGTCGCATTGTCATGGAGCTTGAAGGGGAAGAGGGATTCTCACATCTTGAGGAATACAGCGATTCTACCACCGAGCGTGGCAAAAAGCTGCGCGCATCTATTTGCGAAAAACTCCATTTCGATTCCGTGGAGTTTCAAACGCTTGACGGTGTTATCAAAGCGATCGGAATCGAACCCTGCAAGCTTTGCACTTACTGTTGGAACGGAAAGGAATAAAGAATATGCATAACAACTCTAAATCTGAAAGCTACGCTGCAGCAGGCGTAGATATTACTGCCGGCTACCGCGCTGTTGAATTGATGAAAAAGCATATCGCACGCACCAAAAACGAGGGTTGCCTCGATGACGTTGGCGGTTTTGGCGGTTGCTTTGGCTTGAATATGGCAGGTATTGAGGAGCCTGTTCTCGTTTCCGGTACCGACGGTTGCGGAACCAAAGTAAAAATGGCAATTCTCTTGGATAAGCACGATACCATCGGCATTGATGCCGTTGCTATGTGCGTCAACGATATTATTTGTTGCGGTGCGCGTCCGTTGTTCTTCCTTGATTATATTGCCTGCGGAAAGAACTATCCCGAAAAGATTGCCGCTATCGTTGGCGGTGTTGCAGAGGGTTGCGTACAATCCGGTGCGGCACTCATCGGCGGCGAGACCGCAGAGCATCCCGGTCTGATGCCTCTTGAGGACTATGACCTTGCAGGCTTTGCAGTAGGCATCGTTGATAAAAAGAAGATTCTCGACAACACCAAAATGCACGAGGGTGACGTTGTGATCGCGCTGGCATCCAGCGGTGTTCACTCCAACGGCTTCTCCTTGGTTCGCAAGGTGTTCGATATTGATAACAACAATCCCAAGCTCTACGAGGCTTGCGAGGCACTTGGTGGCAAGACCATTGCCGAAACACTTCTCACTCCCACCCGTATTTACGTTAAGAGCATTCTTGCTCTTCTTGAGAAAGTAAACGTTAAGGGCATTAGCCACATCACGGGCGGTGGATTCTATGAGAATATTCCGCGTTCTATCCCCAAGGGATTGACCGCCAAGATCGAAAAATCCGCAGTTAAGGTTCTGCCCATCTTCGACCTCATTGCAAAAACGGGTAACATTCCCGAGCGAGATATGTACAACACCTACAACATGGGCGTTGGTATGAGCGTTGTGGTTCCTGCCAATGAGGTAGAAACCGCGCTTGAGATCCTTAAGGCACACGGTGAAGACGCTTACGTCATTGGCGAGATCGTCAAGGGTGACGACGGGGTGGTATTGCTGTAATGAAAGAACAGATCAAAAAAATTGCCGTGCTCGTTTCGGGCGGCGGCACCAATTTGCAAGCCCTCATTGATGCAGGTGAGAGAGGCGAGCTTGGATGCGGAAAGATCACACTCGTAATTGCATCCAAGCCCGATGTTTACGCATTGGAACGTGCCAAAAATCACGGCATTGATTCCTTGGTGCTTGCAAGACGTGATTATGAAAGCATCTCCGCATATTCGAGAGCGCTCACCGATGAGCTCGTGGCGGCTGAGGCAGACCTCGTTGTGTTGGCAGGCTTTTTGACCATCATCGACGAGCAAGTGTACAACGCATTTCCCAATCGCATTCTCAACGTTCATCCCGCACTCATCCCCTCTTTTTGCGGCAAAGGCTATTACGGCTTGCACGTCCACGAGGCGGCACTGGAGAAGGGTGTTAAAGTTTCGGGCGCTACCGTGCACATCGTCACACCCGAATGTGATGCAGGACCCATCGTGCTCCAAAAGGCAGTAGAGGTCAAGGATGACGATACCCCCGAAACGTTGCAAAAAAGAATTATGGAAGAAGCGGAGTGGAAGATCCTTCCCGCCGCAGTCAAACTGTTTTGCGAGGATCGCATTACGGTCGTAGAGAATCGCGTTTATCTGAAAGGAGAATAACGGTATGAAAATCTTGAATATTGCAGAAGAACTCAACTCGCTCGCTTACCACGGCAGAGGTATTATCATTGGCAAGAGTGCCGACGGCAAAAAGGCAGTTACTGCTTACTTTATTATGGGTAGAAGCGAAAACAGCCGCAACCGCGTATTCGTCGCAGAGGGCGATGCTATGCGCACCAAGGCTTATGACGAATCCAAAATGACAGATCCGCACCTTATCATTTACTATCCCGTACGTGTTCTTGGCAACAAGACCATTGTTACAAACGGTGACCAAACCGACACCATTTATGATTTGATGGATAAGCAAATGACCTTTGAGCAAGCGCTTCGCACCCGTGAATTTGAAGACGACAAGCCCAACTTCACACCTCGTATTTCGGGCATCATCCGTCTTGAAAAAGAGGGAATGAACTATGCCATGTCCATTCTCAAGAGTGCCGAGGGCGACGATAGCTCCTGCGAAAGATTTACATACGCATACTCCAACCCCATCTCTGGCAGAGCAAAATTCATCCACACCTACAACGGGGATGGCAATCCGCTGCCTTCCTATGAGGGAGAACCCAAAACCTTGGAGCTCCCCGACGTGGATATCGATACTCTGACCGACCTGATTTGGACAAATCTCAACCAAGATAATAAGGTTTCTCTCTTCGTTCGCTACATCGATATTGCAAGCGGCGAGACTGAAACGAGAATTGTGAATAAGAATGTATGAGCATTGAATTGATTAACCCACTCGAGGCTGATGTTCGGTACTTTGGTGCTGATCGGTTCTTCCCAAACGACAAATTTAAGGAATTTACCGAGGGACGAATAGACACCAAAGAGATCGTGTCTTTTGATTGCGGACTCTTTGAGATGTATGAAATTGAGTCACACGATTCGCCTCTGCGCGCCAACACACAGCAGATCGTTGCGGTGATTCTGCGCCCAAATCTTGATCCCATTGAGTATATGGAAAAGCGTGGCTTTACGTTTTGCGGATATGATCTTGTGGAAGAGGAAACCTTGATCAGTGCTATTACTGACTGCGGCGGTGGATTTGATTCCATCCCCTACGAAAAGCTTACCGAATACGGTCTACTTCCCACCTATAAGGATGCCGTTCTTACACAGCTTGCACTGGTGGAAGAAGAACCCGAAGAACCTCATGCCTACTGCATTATCTGCGAGGTTTGGAGAAAGCTTGTTTGATTTCGTCTCGCGGGCTCCTTCCGTCAGCCTGCGGCTGCCACCTCCCTCCCGGAGGGAGGCATTCAAGCATCCGAACCTTCATTTTTAGCAACATTATTCCGTAAGGCGATTGAACTTACCACAAAGAGAACTAACAAATTAAGGGAATGATAATTCTGTTGGCAAAGGCTGGTCATCCGGACGCCTCCCTCCGGGAGGGAGGTG
>JAFYRH010000275.1 GCA_017559555.1 Clostridia bacterium | reverse complement strand
GCAAGTTCTTGAAGGGGTGTGGGGGAACTTCTTCCAAGAAGTTCCCCCACGAAAAACCGCATCCTTTAGAAAGGAGGTCTACTATGCGATATAATATCGAACGCGCGTGTGTCGAAATGTCGGTGCGCGAGTTGTGTGAAATGGCGTACGAGGGTGGAGATTTAGATCTTCGACCGGGTACGGGTGGTGGCAGACCTTCTTTTTTGCGTGCGGTTTTGGGGGCAAAGGTACACCGCAAACTGCAAGCCGCGGCAGGGGATGGCTACCAAGCCGAGGTGACGATGTTGCACACCGAGCAATTCAAGGGGCTGACCTTCGAGGTGGAAGGACGTGCTGACGGTGTGATTGCAGGGGAGCCTTATATTGTTGACGAAATCAAAACCGTGAGCGGTTATGCGTTCTCAATGCCGCCCGCGCCCATTCATTTTGCGCAGGTCAAGTGCTATGCGCACTTTTTGTGCCGCGCCAAAAATCTCTCGCACATTCAAATTCGCCTGACCTATTATCGCATAGACGATGGCGAAATTCGATACATCGAAGAAGAACACACCGCGCGTGAATTGGCAGAATTTTATGCAGAGCTTCTTTCGCGTGTGGAATACCGCGCAAGAATTCTCGAAGAGCGACAAACGGTACTGCTTCCTGCCATTGCAGGCGGAAGATTCCCGTTCTCCTCTGTTCGACGTGGGCAGGATGACCTCATTCGTGCATCTTACCGCGCCATCAGCTCGGGCAAGCGACTCTTTGTCGATGCCCCTACGGGAATCGGAAAGACGGTTTCCACACTCTATCCCGCCCTGCGTGCTTTGGGGGAGGGAAAGTGCGAAAAGGTCTTTTACTTGACCGCTAAAGCGGCTACTCGTCGCGAAGCCTATGCGGCATCTGCAAAGCTCTTTGAGGCAGGCTCGCGCCACCGCACGGTCGTCCTAACTGCCCGAGAGCAGGTTTGTGTCAACAAAGAAGCCAAAGAGGATGCGGCAGGCATTTCGCGCCATTGCAATCCCGTGGACTGTCCGCGCGCACGCGCCTTTTATGAGCGCGCACCCCTTGCCATTTGCGAAATTTTAAAAAGGCAAAGCGGATACAGCCGCGCGGTCGTAGAAGAAATTGCTACCAAATATAATATTTGTCCTTACGAGTTGCAGCTCGAGCTCTCAGAGTTCTGCGACGTTATTATTTGCGATTACAACTATGTTTTTGACCCTCAAGTGCACCTGCACCGCTACTTTGGCGAGGATGCACCCACGGGCAAATATGCCGTGCTTGTTGACGAGGCACATAACCTGCCCGACAGAGCACGTACAATGTTCTCCGCATCCCTCAAATGCAGTGATATTACGCCTGCCCTTGAGGCGCTCCCTTTGGGAAGCGGACTTCGCGAACATTTGCAAAAACTTTTGGAGACCATGAGAGGTTACCGTAAGCTTTGTCGCGACACCCTGCAAACCGATGCGGATGGCATAGAACGCGGATACGACCTCAATCACGGGGCGATGGAATCTTTCCACACCGTCGTGCGCAAATTGCGCCCCACGTTGGATGCTTGGTTGCGTACTCATCAAGGTGAGATTGGGGAGAGCGAGGTTTGGACACTTTCGGGCGCTTTGCGTCGTGTAGAAACCAGTGCTGAAATTTACGATAAGACACACGTTACCTTTGTTGAGGTAGAGGGCGAGGATTTGACCGTTCGTCTCATTTGCCTTGACCCCTCGCAGGCACTCGACGAGCGTTTGCAAAAGCTACACGGATGTGTATTCTTTTCAGCAACCATGGTGCCCATGTCTTATTATGCAGACGTTCTCGGCGGTGGCAAGGGAGGTTCTTCCAAGCACTCCACCATTCTGCACTTAAAGTCTCCCTTTGACCCCGAAAACTTTGCGCTTTGCACCGTTAATACTATTAGTACAAAGCTCGAGGACCGTCCGCGCTCCTACAAAAAACTGGTGGATGTGATTGCCGCAACGGCATCCGCCAAGGCGGGCAACTACATTGTTTATTTCCCGTCTTACGACTATATGAATAAGGTACAAGAGTTGTTCTCCAAAAAGTATCCACAAGTTACCACCGTGGTGCAAAAGAGGGGAATGACCGCGCCCGAACGTGAACAATTCCTCGAAGCTTTCAAGGATGATACCAATTTGCGCATCGGCTTTTGCGTACTTGGCGGCTCTTTCTCCGAGGGCGTTGACCTGCCCGGCAGAAAACTCATCGGTGCCATTGTTGTGGGCACGGGATTGCCCGGTATTTCCAACGAGGGCAATATCCTTTGTGAATACTACGAAAACACACGCGGCTCGGGCTTTGATTATGCCTACCGCTACCCCGGTTACAGCCGTGTTTTGCAGGCGGCAGGGCGTGTTATCCGTCGCGACGACGACCGCGGT
>JAFYRH010000274.1 GCA_017559555.1 Clostridia bacterium | reverse complement strand
GGCATTACTCTCAGAGCCGATAAAGAACAGAGAATAATAGAGGTAACAGCGCCGTTTTCCCGTATCATTCCCCGTGTTGAGCTTTATCGCATTGAGGAAGAGATCCGTAAGGCTTACGACCTCAATAGCGTCCGCATTTGTCCCGTTTACGGTGCGGCATTTTTTGACGTTTCGCAAATTCCCGATCTATTAATGGAGACTAACCGTCGCGGCATTGTTGCCAAAGGCTTTTTTGATAGATGCGAGTACCGTCTTTCGGGCAATGTTCTTGATATTGATATTCCGTTTGGCAATGCAGGTATTAACCTTATCGAAAGTGCCGATACGCCCAAGTTGATGGAAAAAATCGTTAAGGATACCTACGGTGTAACTCTACAGGTAAAGCTCCATACCATCAAAGGGTTTGATCCCTTGGAATATAACAATTCGGTGCAAGACCGCATTGTGGCTATGAGTCGTGATGCCGCACGCGCAGAGGTGCAATATCGACAAGAAGCAGACCGCGCTCCTGAGGCAGTTTCGTATTCGAATGAAGAAGAGGAAGAAATGCTTCCTCGTGCCGCATCTATTTACGGTGAGGTTCCGCTGCCCGAATACGGAGAGGGAACCTGCCGCATAGGCAATTCTTTGTTTGATATCAGTGAGCCTGAATACGTTTACGGTGAGCCTTTTGAAATTCGTCCGTTGCCTATCGGTGCTATCGATAAGCCGCAAAAGAATTTGACCATCATTGGTGAGGTTTTCGATCTTGTTCGCGAAGAAAGCCGTGGTGGAGATCGCTTTGACGTGAGTTTTGCTATTTTCGACGGCAATGCTTCTATTGAACACCGTTCCTATTCTCTCGATATTGATGAAGCAACCGAGCTTTGCGAAATGCTCCACAACGGGGATGCTGTTGCTATGCGCGGTTACGCAAAGCACGTAACTCGCAAGGGTAAAACCGACCCCGATTTTACCTTTTACTACACAGATATCGCTAAAATTTCTAAAATTAAGCGTAAAGATACGGCAGAAAAGAAGCGCGTAGAACTCCATTTGCATACAATGATGTCCACAATGGATGCACTCATACCGCCTGATGCCGCAGTAAAAACCGCACTCAAATGGGGTATGCCTGCCGTCGCCATTACCGACCACGGCAACGTACAAGCTTTCCCGGATGCGATGCTTACCGTTGAAAAAGCCGCAAAGGGAACCGATTTTAAGGTGATTTACGGTATGGAGGCATACTTTGTCAACAATACCGCAGGCGCTATCACCGGCAAATACAATCCCAATTTGCACGCAGAGTGTGTCGTTTTTGATATTGAAACAACCGGTCTCTCGGTACAAAACTGTAAAATCACCGAAATTGGTGCTGTAAAGATCAAAAACGGTGAGGTTCTTGGTAGATTCAATACCTTTGTCGATCCTGAGGTACCGATTCCTGCAGATATCGTTGAACTCACGGGCATCACCGATGAAATGGTCAAAGGCGCGCCCAAATATCCCGAGGCGCTGAAAGCTTTCTTTGATTTTGTTGGCAACGATCCCACAAAAGAGATTCAACCTTTGTTGATTGCGCATAATGCAAACTTTGATATCGGTTTTATTCGCCATTTTGCAAAGGAAGCGGGATTGCCTTTTGAAAACCCCTATCTTGATACGCTTGCGCTTTCGAGATATATCAATCCCGACCTCAATAAGCATACTTTGGATGCCATTGCAAACGCCTATAACCTTGGTGACTTTAACCATCACCGTGCTTGTGATGATGCCGAAATGCTCGCGCATATTTTCTTCCGCATGATCGATATTATGGAAAAATCCGACCTGCGCGATTGGCGTATGCTTCAGCAGGAAATGGCAGAGAAGACCGACCCCCTCAAGCTCAAGCCCTACCATCAAATCATTCTTGTAAAGAACAAGGCGGGCTTAAAGAATCTCTATAAGCTCATTTCCATGAGCTATCTGGATTATTATCGCCGTTTTCCGCGTATTCCCAAAACCGTGCTTGAAAAGCACCGCGAGGGATTGATTATCGGTTCTGCATGCGAAGCAGGCGAGCTCTTCCGCGCTATTCTCGAAAACAGACCCGAGAGTGAAATCGAAGAGATTGTAAACTTCTACGATTACCTTGAAATCCAACCCATTTGCAACAACCGCTTCCTCATTGCAGAGGGAACTGTTGCCGATGATGAGGGTCTGCGCAACCTCAACCGCCGCATTGTAGAGTTGGGTGAGCGATACGGCAAACCCGTTTGCGCGACTTGTGACGCGCACTTCCTCAACCAAGAGGACGAGCTCTACCGCAAGATTTTGCTTGCAGGTATGAAGTTTAAAGATTTTGACCGCGATGTAGGTATTTACATGCGTACAACCGACGAAATGCTTGAAGAATTCTCCTATCTTGGAGAAGAAAAAGCCTACGAGGTTGTTGTTACCAATACCAATCTGATTGCCGATATGATCGAGCCCGTGCGCCCCATTCCCGAGGGCAACTACACACCCGAAATGGAGGGTGCCGATCAAGAACTGCAGGATATGTGTTGGGAAAGAGCCAAGAGGATGTACGGAGATCCGCTCCCCGAGCTTGTTTCCAAGCGTCTCGCACGCGAACTTGATTCTATCGTAAAGAACGGTTTTGCGGTGCTTTATCTCATTGCACAACGTCTTGTAAAATACAGTGAAGACCAAGGATATTTGGTTGGCTCGCGTGGTTCCGTAGGTTCCTCGTTTGCCGCAACCATGGCAGGTATTTCCGAGGTGAACCCTCTGCCGCCGCACTATTATTGCCCCAAATGCCAAAACAATGAGTTCTTCACAGATGGTTCTGTCGGTTCGGGCTTTGACCTGCCCGACAAAATGTGCCCCAAATGCGGAACCAAGTATATGGCAGACGGACACGACATTATGTTTGAAACCTTCCTTGGTTTCTACGGTGATAAATCTCCCGATATCGACCTGAACTTCTCGGGCGACGTGCAAGGACGCGTACATAAATACACCGAAGAGCTCTTTGGTGAAGGTCACGTGTTCCGTGCAGGAACGCTGGGTACTCTTGCCGATAAGACCGCATACGGCTATGTTGCTAAGTTTGTGGAAGAGAAGGGCATTAGCCTCTCCAGAGCCGAGATGAACCGTCTTGTGCAAAACTGTGTAGGCGTTAAGCGCACCACGGGACAGCACCCCGGTGGTATTATCGTAGTGCCGTCGCAGTATGACGTTTACGACTTCACCCCCGTTCAGCATCCGGCAGATGACCCGAACTCGGATATTATCACAACGCACTTTGCGTTCTCCTATTTGCACGATACCATCCTCAAGCTCGACGAACTTGGACACGATATTCCTACCAAATATAAGTATCTTGAACGCTTTACCGATACTTCTGTCTTGGACGTTCCTATGAATGACCGTTCGGCTTATGAGCTCTTTGAGTCCACAAAGCCGCTTGGCATCCGCCCCGAAGATATTGAGGGCTGTACCATTGGCACATACGGTCTGCCCGAATTGGGAACACCTTTTATCCAACAAGTTTTGATTGATGCAAAGCCGCGCAACTTTGCAGACCTTTTGCAGATTTCGGGACTTACGCACGGCACCAACGTATGGCTTGGCAACGCGCAAGACCTCATTAAGGATGGAACTTGTGACATTTCTCGCGTTATCGGTACCCGTGACGGTATTATGCTTGATATGATTCGTTACGGACTTGAAAACGCGACCGCATTCAAAATTATGGAGGCGGTTCGTAAAGGCAAAGGGCTTACGCCCGAGTGGGAAGCCGATATGCGTGCACACAACGTTCCCGAGTGGTATATTACTTCTTGTAAGAAGATCAAGTATCTTTTCCCCAAGGCACACGCGGCGGCATACGTTATGTCGGCAATCCGTTTGGCTTGGTATAAGGTTCATCAACCCGTAGCGTTCTATTGCACCATGTTTACGGTTGCTCCCAACGGCTTTGATGCCCAAGTGGTTATCAAAGGTAAGGCGAACGTAGTGGCGCACATGCGCGATATTCAAAAGCGTGGCAAAGAAGCTTCGCAAAAGGAACAGAGCAGCGTACCCGTACTGCAACTCATTGTAGAAGCAATGGCACGCGGTGTCAAGTTCCTGCCGGTCGATTTGCAAAAGTCGCACGCATTCATCTTCCAACCCGAGGACGGCGGCATTCGTATGCCGTTCTCGTCTCTCCCGGGACTTGGAGAAAACGCGGCGCAGAACATCATCAAAGCCCGTGAAGAAGAACCTTTCTTCTCGGTTGAAGATTTGCAAATCCGCGCAAAAATTTCCAAAACCGTCATTGAAATGCTTCGCGCAAACGGTGTCCTCGATAACATCAACGAGACCGACCAAATGACAATGACGTTTTGATTTTAATGTGGTATAGGAGAATTTTGATGATGGATGAAAAAAGCAAAAAAAAGAAATCTTCGAATAAAACGCAAATAATCATTCATAAGATGCCATTGTTCGAGAGAATATTTGGGATATTTTCTTCGGTGTTTCTAACGAGTATTCCAATTGCGTGCTTGTGCATGGGTTTTGAAAACAAATTCGGTATGATCGTTCTATTGTTTTCAATGCTCTTATTCTGTTTGCTAATGTATTTGAATGTGTTTAAAACTTACATTTGTTTTGATGTGGTTGACAATAAGATAATAATTAGAGACGGTTTCAAAAAAGAAGAATTCTCTACAAAAAAGTTGATCAACATCAGTGTTGTTAATGATTGCATGTACCCAAAATTATTTTCGTTAGACTTTAACTTTGTTGACCAAATGAAGAAAGATTACAGCTGGTCATCTGGGCCTAGCTCAAGAGTGTTTTTTAGTTCTAAACAATCTCAAAGAAAAAGATTAGAAAAGTTTTGTGAGGAATGTAATCAATATTTAAGCAATCAATAAAAAATGTCCCCGAGCAAAGTGATTTTCACTCTGCTCGGGGATATTCTTTTACCCTATCGCTCCAAGCGTGCCAACGGCATCCTCGGCACAAATCACCGTGCCGTGCT